>JACMKK010000561.1 GCA_014380115.1 Luteimonas sp.
AGCCACCGTGCCGGCGACATGCGTGCCGTGCCAGCTCGACGGATTGCCGCCATAGGCATCGCCCGGATCGCTCGGGTCGCTGTCGCGGCCGTTGCCATCGGCCGACACCGCGGTGTCGATGATGAAGTCGTAGCCGGGCAGCATGTTGGCGTTGAGGTCGCTGTGGTTGGTGATGCCGGTGTCGAGTACCGCGACGACCGTGCCGGCGCCGGACGTGATGTCCCAGGCCTGCGTGGCGCGGATACCGCCATTGCCCGTACCGAAACCGTATTGCTGGCTGAAATTAGTGTCGTTCGGTGTGAACACGACATGGTTGAGCTTGTCGACTTCGACGTATTCGACGTTCGGGTCGGCTGCAATCTGCCGCATCAGTGACTCGGCATCGGCCGCGTCGAGCTTGCGGTCGGCCTTGATCACATCGGCCTGCACCGCCATTCGCCGCACATGCTGGAGGCCGATCGCGCGGCCCTTGGCTGTGGGCAATACGCGCGCGGCTTTGTCGAGCGAGGCCTTCAGCTGGACCGTGTCTGTGCGCTGGCTGCTGCCATCGCGATACTTGACGATGAAACGGTCATAGGTCTGCGCGGCTTCCAATCCGCTCAGGTTGATGCGTTCCGCGGCGGTCGCGCTGAGCGCGACCATGGACGATAAAGCGATCGTTGTTGCGACAGCGAGCGCGTGCAACCGCACGCTGTTCTGCGAGACATCTGACATCGAGACTTACCCCCGAACTGTGGACGCCGCGGGACGCGGCATTGGCCAGGGGACGGTCCAGGGCGGGCAACGTCAGGACGTCGGTGCCATTGGCGCAGTCATCCTGACATGCGTGCGGACTGACAAAATCTGTCCGCAAAGTGACGCTACTGGACACGGTTGCGTGAATACAAGCTGCATACGCAGCAAATCAGGCCGTCAAATTGCGGCAGTCGTCACGAATCGGAGGAGTAACCGCTTTCAGCACGCGCGCGTCGCGCGGGGTTTGTGCTGGGGCGATTGCGCGGCGCGCTGACGGCATCTCGCGAGTGATGTCCGCGTGAAGACATCGAGTTCACGCATTCATGCATCGATTCCCGGTTCGCGCGCAAACGGGTTCGCACGAGGGCGAATTCGGTGGGGTTGAGAAGGATCTTGCGGGGCTGGCCGCCCCACCTGCTACAGCATGCGCGCGCTACAGCATGCCGGTCTCGAGGCGCGCGGCCTCGGACATCATCGAGCGGTTCCACGGCGGGTCGAACACGAGTTCGACATCGGCCTCGGCCACGGTCGGGATCATCTCGAGCTTGCTGCGCACGTCGTCGACGAGGATGTCGCCCATGCCGCAGCCGGGCGCGGTGAGCGTCATGCGCACCTCGACCAGCCGCTGGCCGTCGTCCGACGGTCTGACAACGGCCTCGTAGACCAGGCCCAGATCGACGACGTTGATCGGGATCTCTGGATCGAAGCAGGTACGCAGCTGTTTCCACACCAACTGTTCCACCGCGTCGTCGCCGGCGCCCTCCTCCAGCGCCAGCGCCTGCGGCGGGTCCTTGCCGATCGCGTCGGCATCCTGGCCGGCGATGCGGAACAGGTTGCCCTCGACGAACACCGTATAGCTGCCGCCGAGCGCCTGGGTGATGTAGCCGATGCTGCCGGCAGGCAGGCTCACGGCTTCGCCCTGCGGCACGAGGACGGCGGCGCAGTCGCGCTCGAAACGGACGGGTTCGCTGTTGCGGGAGTACATGACGACACTATGGAGGCGGACGAACGCCGCGCAAGGCATGCATTGTAGGCCCTGCCCGCCGTCCGGATCGGCGGCGCCGCAGTCGTTCGCGGCGACTTATGCGAACGGTATGCTGTGGCGCTTTAGCTGTGGCCTTCCACGACGATGATCGACTCCGCCGAACCTGTCCGACCCGCACGCCGCGCCTTCCGTGCATGGGCAGGTCTGTTGCTGTTGCTCGGAAGCTGCGGCATCGCCGCGGCCTGGGTGCTGTTCGCCTACGCGCGCGACCAGCAGGCGAGCTGGATGGCCGTCGTCGCAGCGATCGATGCCGCCGTCTTGCTGCGCCTGGCGCGGGTGCCGGGCGGATGGATGCGCGCGAGCTGGGGCGTCGTCGCGACCATGCTGGCGATCGCGCTTGCCAACTGGGGCATCGCCGCGGCGCAGATCGGCAGGCTTGTCGGCTTGCTGCCCTGGGAGTCGGCGCTGCGTCTGGGCCCGTCGCACGCCTGGACGCTGATCAGCCTCGCGAACCCCGCGCCGCAGCTGGCATGGCTGGCGCTCGCGCTCGTCGTTGCAGCCGTGGCTTCGCGCTGACCGGGAACATCTCGTCGAGGCAACGCGCGAAGACCTGCACCGCCTCCTCGATCTCCAAGACCGACAAGGATGCGAATCCCATCAGCAGGCCGGCGCGATCCGGCGGCGCGAGGTAGTACGGCGCGATCGGATGCAGGCCGAGGCCATGGCCGACGGCATGGGCGATCAGGGCTTCGCCCTCGGCCCGGCTGCGGCCCGTGAGCCAGACCACGATATGCATGCCCGCGCGCGAGTCGGCGATCGCCAGACGTCCCTTGCTGCACGCGCGCAGCCCCTCGAGCAGCGCGCAGCGGCGCTCCTCGAGGGTTTTCGCCGAGCGCCGCAGGTGGCGTTCGAAGCCACCATCCTGGATGAAGTTCGCCAATGCGGCCTGTTCGATCGCCGCCGAGCCAAAATCCTCCATCCACTTGGCGGCGATGAAATCGCTGCGCAACGGCGCCGGCATGATCAGATAACCCATGCGCAGTGCCGGGAACAAGGCCTTGGAGAACGAGCCGACATAGATGACGCGATCGTGTTCGTCCAGCGACCGCAATGCCGCAATCGGCTTGCTGCCGTAGCGGAACTCGCCGTCGTAGTCGTCCTCGAAGATCCAGCTGCCGCGGCGTTCGGCATAGTCCAGCAGCGACAGCCTGCGTGACAGCGACATCACCGCACCGCTCGGGAACTGGTGCGATGGCGTGACGCAGATCAGCTTCGGCGTGCGCGCCGGCAGCGCATCCGTCACCAGGCCATTATCGTCGACCGGAATCGGACACAACTGCGCGCCGTTGGACTGCAGGACTTCGCGTGCGGCGAAGTACTGCGGTTCCTCGATCGCGACTTCGGCGCCTTCGTCGAACAGGATGCGGGAAGTCAGTGACAGCGCCTGCTGCGTGCCGTTGACGATCAGCACATCGGCGGGCTTGGTCTGGATCCCGCGCCGCCGCGCGAGGTAATCGCACACCGCTTCACGCAGCGCTGGGACGCCCTGCGTCATCGGATATCCCGGCCGCGCATAGGCCGCCGCATGCGAGAGTTCACGCGCCCAAGCCGTGCTCAATGCCGGATTGGTGAGCGGCGCTCCGTATTGGAAGGCATAGCGCACCATCGGGCTGCGAGCACCGGGCACCTTTTCGTGGTCGTGGATCGTACGCAGGCGACGCGCGTAGGCGGACTGCGGTTCGATCCACGTCGGCTGCGCGTTCACCTGGCGCATCGCCTGCAACGGCGGCGTCACGTAGCTGCCCGAGCCTACGCGGCCGTCCAGAAATCCTTCGGCACGCAGTTGCTCGTAGGCCGCGAGCACCGTATTGCGCGAGACGCCGAGGTCGCGCGCCAGCAGACGCGTCGGCGGCAGGCGTGCACCGTGTCCGACACGCCCGGCGAACATCGCCCCTTTCAGGGCGCGCGTCAGTTGCGCATGCAACGGCCCGCGGCCGTCGAGTTGCAGATGCATGGGCGCTCCATTCAGCGTGGTACCCGGATTGGCACCATCTCACCGCAGGTAATTGGCTCTTGATAGTACCAATAGGCTGCGGCCTGATGGGGCCAATTCCGGCTCCCCCGACAAGGTTCGTCAAATGGCCATGACCATGAAAGCCGTTGCCCACGACGTGGTACAGCGCGCCGTGCCGCGCCCATCGATGTGGCCCTGGATCGTGTTGTGCGCCGCGATCATCGGAGCGCTCGACCTGGGGTTCGCGATCGCGTGGTGGGCATTCGAAGGCGTGCCGCCGATCCGTATCTTCCAGTCGGTCGCAGGTTGGGCATTGGGCCGCGAAGCGGCGATCTCAGGCGGACTTGCCACCGCCGTGTTCGGTGCGGCGTTGCAGCTGTGCATCATGACCGTGATCGCCGCGACTTATTTCGGCCTCAGTCGCCTCGATGCCCGCCTGCGCCGGCAGCCGTTGCGCTGGGGCGCCCTGTACGGCGCGATCGCGTACGTCCTCCAGCACGTGGTGATCGTGCCGTATTTTTCCGCGGCCACCGCACCCGCTTCGTCGCGCCTGGACTGGACCCTAGCCTGCGTGCTCGTTTACGTGACGCTGGTCGGCATTCCTTGCGCCTTGTTCGCGCGTGCCTGCGTGCGCGATCGCTAAGCCTGCGCGCCGGCAACCGGCATTGGGTCCAACGACTGCGGCATAAGTGGCGCTAGCCGATGCGGCGTCGCTTGCCGTGGAATCATCCGTCCTCATGATCAGGAGTTCCACGTCGACATGGCCAGCATCCCGCTTTCGCGCAACACGCTGCGTCCCTGGCACTGGGTCGCCGTCGGCGGCCTGACCGCAGGCGCCCTCGACATCCTCTACGCGATCGGGTTCTGGGGTATCAAGGGCGTCGCGCCGAGCCGGATCCTGCAATCGATCGCCGCCGGCGTGCAAGGCAAGGAGGCGGCGGTGGCCGGGGGCATGTCGTCGGCCCTGCTCGGCCTGCTGCTGCATTTCGTGATGGCGTTGATGATGGCAGGCGCCTACTACCTCGCCAGCCGACGGTTGCTGATCCTCGTGCGCCGGCCGCTGCTGTTGGGCGCGCTGTATGGCTTGCTGCTGTATGTCGTCATGAACTACATCGTGGTTCCCCTGTCCGCGATAGGACCTAGCCCGCCGCCATCGGGACTGTGGATGGCGTGCAGCATCGTGGCGCACGTCGTGCTGGTCGGGATTCCGTGCGCTTACGCCGCGAAGTTCGCGGATAAGGCAGCCACGCAAATACGCTGACGTTCGGTGGTCGTGCCGCTCTTTTTCTGCGCAGCGAACTTTCGACTGACAGCGCAAGGCAGGCCACCATTTATCAACTCCTGCATATCTTTCTAGGGCTTGGCGCGCAGCGGCGCAGGTTAAATATTCGTAATTTCGAAGGGCCGGCTCTGCCGCGCGCCACTTTCATATTCGGAGTTACGAATGTCGACCCACCTTCTCAGCAGAGCCATCCGGCAGGCGTTGATCACGACGGCGAGCCTGTCCGTCGCAGCCGCCCCCCTGACCGCATTTTCCCAGGACAGCGCGCCAGCAACCCCCGAAGCCACGACCCTTGATCGCATCGAGGTCACCGGTTCGCGCATCAAGCGCACCGACGTCGAAACCTCGCAGCCGGTGTTCACGCTCAACCGCGACGAGATCCAGGCACAGGGCCTGACCTCGGTCGGTGACGTGATCCAGAACCTCACCGCGCAGGGTTCCGCGCTCAACGCCACCATGAACAATGGCGGCAATGGCGAGACGCGCGTCAGCCTGCGCA
>JACMKK010000096.1 GCA_014380115.1 Luteimonas sp.
GGAACCCTAGTCTCGCTCGGAGAACTTCGAGGTCGCGTAGATGAATCGGCCGCATTCGCGCGAGACTTGCTACAAATGCAATCGGACTTCCAGCCGCGTGCAGGCGCCTAACCCCTCCATCGAGCGGACGCCTTCCGGCAGGCTTCGCCTGCCTACGGTCACCGCTCATGTCGAACGTTAGGCGTCATTAATTCGTCCATGCAAGCGCTTGTCATCTTCCTGTTGCTCTGTCTGCTCACACCATCTGCCATGGCCATCAACGTCAATTCATTGTGGGACTACAGCAAGCCCGACGTCAGTGAGAAGCGGTTTCGTGACGCATTGGATGGCGCGAGCGAAGATGACAAGCTCATTCTTCAAACCCAGATCGCAGGGACCCTCGGGTTGCGGCGTGAATTCGTCAAGGCACGCGAGGTGCTGGCGACAGTCGAGCCGCGGTTGTCACAGGCGTCTGCCGAAGTGCAGGTCAGGTACTTTCTCGAGCTCGGGCGGACCTACTGCTCTCCGGTTCACTCACAGGAACTACGAACCCCCGAAAACGTCGAGCGGGCCAGAGTGAGCTTCCTTCAAGCGTACGAGCTTGCGGCGCGCGCGAGGCTCGATTACCTGGCGATCGATGCTCTACACATGATGCCTGTAGTCGATGCAGAGCCCGAGCGCCAACTCGAGTGGAACGAGAAGGCATTGGCTTACCTGGAGCGGTCCGATCAACCGGAGGTGAAGGGCTGGGAAGCATCCCTGCGCAATAACGTCGGTTATGCGAGGCGCCTGAAGGGAGACTACGAGGCCGCGCTGAGCGAATTTCGCCTGTCTCGCGCAGCGCACGAGCGGGCCGGCCGGACCCGCAACGTCAGAATCGCGGACTGGATGATCGCGCAGACATATAGAGACCAGAAGAAGTTCAGCGAGGCCATCGCCATCCAACTCGACCTGGAGCGAGCCTGGGACGTCGACGGAGAGCCCGATCCCTACGTCTACGAAGAACTGGAACAGCTTTACCGCGCGCTCGGCGATGAAAAGCGTGCGCAGCACTATGGCGAGAGGCTGAAGGCCACGCGGCGATGACGCTTCGCAAGGTACTCGCCGCTGTTGGTCTTGGCGTCACCACCGCCTCTGGCGCATTGGCGAGCCCGCCGTATTCGCCCTATGCGAGTGAATCCGCGAATGCGATCTACAACCTGCTGTTCTGCGATGAACCCGCAGCGTTCAATGCGAAGCCAGGCGAGAGTCCTACGCCCTGGCAGGCAGTTCTCTTCTCGATCCCGGTCAACGTCTCAGCCGTAGAAGCCCTGGCCTCCGATGCGTCGCAAGAAGGGCGAACTCGATACCTCGCCTTCTCCAAGCTTCGGGAACTTGGCAAGCCGGTCCCGCCCAAGAAGTTGCTGGGCGTGATCATTGAGGTGCCTCTCGCGGGCGGACTCGACGCACTCGCCGCGTTCTCTGAGGGCGGCATACGCTACGTAAATCAATCAGGCAAGCTCGTCGTCATCGAAGGTGTAGCAAGCTTCCTACCGATGGTTAAACGCTTGTTTTCCCTCTCAGAACTAGTGGTGTCCCGCATCGGACCGTGGGACAAACCGCGACTAGCTCCCCCTAAGCAAGGAAACGTACGCTTGAGTTTCTTGGTATCGGACGGTCTTTACTTCGGCGAAGGCCCTATGTTGGCGATGCAGCGCGAAGCCATGGCCGGCCCAATTATTCAACAGGCGACCGAGTTGTTGCAGGCCGTTGTTGCAACGGGCACGAGATGAAGACGCCTAAGAGCGCGTTCGAGCGGACGCGCCAAGTGCCACGCGCCGCTCAACGCGGACGTTGGGCGTCATGGATAGCTGGCGCCAAGGGACGCTAGACGGCAGATGCGCCGAACCTCTCGCGTAAGGAGATTCAAGATGAACGAAGAGCAGTTTCGCCAACGCGCACAAGAACAAGGCTATGGCGATTTTCAGACCAAGGACTACGTTCCCAACCAGGACGGTCCGCTGCATACGCACGAGTTTTCAGTGATGCTATTGGTCGTCGGGGGTCAGTTCACCCTCGCCTTCGAAGATGGCACAACCAACTATCTTCCCGGCGAAGTCTGCGAACTCCCTGCCAACGTCATGCACACTGAACGCGCTGGGCCTGGTGGTGCAACGGTGCTTTTGGCAAAGCGCGAGTCGGGCGCTTCAAGGGCTGCCGCCTGAGCAGCAAGTTCGCTCACTCCCTGATGCGCCATGACACAGCCACCTTGGCGGTTCATCGTGAGCAATGGTGGCAAGGCGTCATACAGACGTTCGAAAGTAGCGCCCCGCGATGACGCCTAACCCTTCGCTCGATGGACCGTCCGCGGCTTGGCACTGATGAGGAGACAAGACTGAAATGATTGAAGGATGTTGTCTTTGTGGCGAAGTGCAATGGCGGTTTGACGGGCAGCCGGACGGTGCAACCGCCTGCAACTGCACGGCGTGCCGCCGCTACGGCGTGCTCTGGGCTTACGACTACCAAGATGAAGGAATCAGAGTCTCGGGCAAGACGCAAGCGTATGTCCGGGGCAAGGCACTCGAGTTTCATTTCTGCCCGAGTTGCGGCTGCGTGGCTTTCTGGCGGGGACTGCAGAAGGATAAGGAAGGACGGCTCCGGATCGCCGTGAACCTACGTCTTGCAGAGCCCGAAACTGTTGCGCAGATTCCGATCGACCACTTCGATGGCCTGAACACGTTTGACGACCTGCCGCGAGACGGTCGCTGTGTTTCCGACTACTGGTTCTAGGAACTGGCCAGCGCAGCGGCTTAGCCCTCGAGGCTGGCAGCCGGTGCAAATTCGCTACTCCTTGACGGAGCCGGTAAGTCCCGACACGTAGTACTCGACAAAGAACGAATAGATAAACGCCACCGGCAACGAACCCAGCAGCGCGCCTGCCATCAGCGGCCCCCAGTGGTAGACATCGCCTTCAACCAACTCAGTGACGACGCCGACCGGAAGCGTCTTGATCTCCGATGACGAGATGAATGTCAGCGCGTAAATGAACTCGTTCCACGACAGTGTGAACGCAAAGATCCCGGCCGAGATCAGGCCAGGCACGGCGAGCGGCAGCACGATCTTGGTCAGGATCTGCCAGCGTGTGGCACCGTCAATCAACGCACACTCTTCGAGCTCGAACGGAATCGAGCGGAAATAACCCATTAGCAGCCACGTGCAGAACGGGATCAGGAACGTCGGATAGGTCAGGATCAACGCCCAGCGCGTGTCGAACAGGCCGAGCTTGAAGACAACCGCTGCCAACGGGATGAACAGAATCGACGGCGGCACCAGGTAAGCAAGGAAGATCGACAGACCGACGTGCTTCGAGCCGCGAAACCGAAGCCGCTCGATTGCGTAGGCGGCGAATACCGAAGCCGCCAACGAAAACGCGGTGGCCACAACTGAGACGAACACTGTGTTCCACATCCACTCGGGGTACGCCGTGCGGAAAAGCAGCTTGTCGAAGTGCGCGAGCGTCGGCGCGATCACCCAGAATGGATTGCCGGTGCGTGACAGCAACTCGCCATCAGGCTTCACCGACGTAATCGCCATCCAGTAGAACGGAAACAGCAGCACGATCAGGAACACGATCAGCGGCAGGTAGATCGTGACGAATTTCCGCGCCGGCGTGTCGAGGTAGCTCATGCCGACGCTTTCGCCGGCTTGCGGTGAAGACGCTGCGACCGAGCTCAAGTCAACCTCCAGGCCGGCCAAAGTCGGTGATCACCCCCTCGGGGTGCGGTGCAACGACGCAGCCGCGCGGCATCATCGGGTTTCACTTGTCCTGCCCTCCCTGTTGCCAGGCCCGCCGCTGCAGGCCAAAGTAACTGAACATGATCGCGGCCAGCAGGAACGGCACCATTGCGATCGAGATTGCCGCACCTTCGCCGAGCGCGCCGCCCGAAATCGCGCGCTGGAATGACAGCGTCGCCATCAGGTGAGTCGCGTTCAGCGGGCCACCACGCGTGATGACATAGATCAGCTGGAAATCGGTGAACGTGAACAGCACCGAGAACGTCATCACCACCGCGATGATCGGCGTCAGGAGAGGCAAGGTAACGAAGCGAAACTGCTGCCATCGAGTTGCGCCGTCAATCGCGGAGGCTTCGTAGTACGACGGTGAGATCGTCTGCAGCCCAGCCAGCAGCGTGATCGCGACAAACGGAACGCCGCGCCAGATATTGGCGGCGATCACCGACAGCCGCGCGTTCCACGGCTCACCCAGAAAATCAATGTAGCGGTCGATCAATCCCATTTTCACCAGCACCCAGCTGATGATCGAGAACTGCGCGTCGTAAATCCACCAGAATGCGATCGCGGACAGCGCGGTCGGCACGATGTAAGGCAGCAGGATGACGGCACGAAAAAATGTCTTGAAGCGGATGTTGCGGTTCAACAGCAACGCGAGCCAGAGCCCGAGCACGAATTTGATGACGCTGGCTACGAATGTGTAGAACAGTGTGTTGAAGAGTGCGAGCCGGGTGACGGCGTCGCCCCATAAATACTCGTAGTTCTCCAGACCGATCCAGACACCATCTCGACCGACCTTCGTGTCGGTAAAGCCAAGCCAGACTCCGAGGCCTAGTGGATAGGTGAGAAACAGCACCAACAGCAGTGTCGCCGGCAGCATGAACAGCATGCCGAGCGCATTGCGGTTGTTCTGCAGTTTGTCGAGCAACGTCATCGTGGAGAGGAAAGGAAGGGCTCGCCTAGGCGAGCCCTTGAACGCAGCAACGACCCGGTCAGACCTTGTAGTACCGCTCTGCCCGCTTCTGCGCGCGTTCCATCGCTTCCTTCGGTGTCTTCGAGCCGCTGATCGCCTCGGCCACCATGTTGACAACGATGAAGTCAGCGCCGGCACCGGCCGATGCATAGCCCAGCTTGCCTGCGTATCCCGCCGGCCGCATATTCTTGACCGGATCGCGATAAGGCGTGTGCTTCGGGTCGCTAGTCCAGATCGGAAGATCCGCGTATCCCGCCAGCGGGGTCGCGATATACGCGCCGGCGCCCGCCAGCCATGCGTCGAACTGGGGCTTCTCCATCATGAACTGAAGGAACGCCTTCGCCGCCTGCGGGTACTTCGTGTA
>JACMKK010000562.1 GCA_014380115.1 Luteimonas sp.
CTGATCCTTGACCATCAGGTTTCCGAAATCATTGTCCCCGACGATCTGGTCCGGCTTAAGCCCGGTCCAGCCCCATGCGTCCTCAACGATTGCGATTAGCTCCATGCGCGCCTAACGCCAAGTAGACCCCACTTTCGGGGCATATGCAGGGATGTTCAGGGTCGGGCGCGGGGCAGTCAAGCGGAAGGATCTTTTCATGATCAACGGGTTGGGAGCGCTGTGGCTCACCGCGCTGATCACAGGTGGCTGTATGTACCGCCAGAATCGACGTGATAAATCTTATCGACCCGGATCCGGGATATTTTTTTGGGGCGTGACTGGGCTATTCGCCCGGTTTCGCCGCTTCGATCGGCGCCGTCGTCGCAGCACGTCGTGCCAGTTGCGCCTCGCGGTGGGCGATGTAGGCGTTGGCGGCGAAGATGATGCCGGCGCCGAGGGCGGTCCAGCGGCTGAGGCCTTCGTCGAACAGCAGCCAGCCGGCGATCGCGACCAGCGGCAATTGCATGAAGCTGATCGGTGTCAATGCCGAGACGTCGCCGAGCTTGAGCGCGCGCGTCCACAGCATGTGTCCGCCGGTGCCGAGGAAACCGGCCGCGATTACCCACACCCAGGCGATGCCTTGCGGCCATTGCCATACGAACAGCGCTGGTCCCAGCGACAGCGGCACCCACAGCAGCGTGGTGTAGAACACGATGCGGTCCGCGGGCTCGGTGTACGAGAGCTGCTTGATCTGGATCGAGACGATGCCGCTGAGCACCGCGGCGGTGAGTGCGATCAGCGTTCCCGCTGAGAAATCGCCGGTGCCGGGCCGCACGATGATCAGCACGCCGATGAAGCCCAGCGCGACGGCGGCCCAGCGGCGTGCGCGGACCTGCTCGTGCAGGAAGATCACCGCGGCGATGGTGACGAAGATCGGCGTCGAGTACGACAGCGACACCGCTTGCGCCAGCGGCAGGTGGCCGATCGCCCAGAAGCCGCAGAACATCGACAGCACGCCGATCAGACAGCGGATGAAGTAGCGCGGCAGTTGCGTGGTCTTCAGCAGGCCCGGGCCGTGCTTGATCAAGAGTGGGAGCGCCGCCATCAGGCCGAAGAAGTTGCGGAAGAACGCGATCTCGAAGGTGTGCAGCGTGTCCGAGGCGAGGCGGATGACGACCGCCATCAGGCCGAAGAAGACGGTGCTGCCGAGCATCAGCAGCGCGGCGCGCGCGTGGCTGCCGTGAGCGGTCACCAGGTCGCGCCGATGACGCGTGGCTCCGGCTCGAGCGCGACATCGAAGCGTGCGTGCACGGAGGCAGCGATCCGGCGCGCCAGCTCGAGCAGTTGCGCGCCGCTGGCGCCGCCATGGTTGACCAACACCAGCGCGTGGCGGTCGGACACGCCGGCGTCGCCGTCGCGATGGCCCTTCCAGCCGCAGCTGTCGATCAGCCAGGCGGCCGACAGCTTGCGCGTGGCGTTGCTGTCGCCGCGAAACATCGGCAGTGCCGGATGCGCGGCTTGCAAGACGTCGGCGATGGCCTGCGGCACGATCGGATTCTTGAAGAAGCTGCCGGCGTTGCCGATCACCGCGGGATCGGGCAGCTTGCGGCGACGGATGTTGACCACCGCGTCGGCGACCTGTTGCGCGCTCGGAACTGCGATGCCCATCGCCGCGAGTTCATCGCCGAGGCCGGCGTAGTCGAGGCGCGATGCCGGCGTGTGCGACAACGCGAATTCGACCGAGATCACGACGTAACGGTCGGGGACACGCTTGAACAGGCTGTCGCGATACGCGAACGCGCAGTCGTCGCGATGCAGGCGTCGCATGCTGCCTTGCTCGCGATCGAAGACGTCCACGGCGTGGATGCTGTCGCACACTTCGACGCCGTAGGCGCCGATGTTCTGAATCGGCGCCGCGCCGACCGTGCCTGGGATCAGCGCGAGATTCTCGAGGCCGCACAGTCCTTGCGCGAGCGTATGCAGGACGAAGGCGTGCCATTCGACGCCGGCGTCGGCACGGACGACGACGCGGTCGCCGTCGTCGGCCACGAGGTTGATGCGCCGGCTGTTGAGCGATAGCACGACCGAATCCGGATCGCCGGCGAACAGCAGGTTGCTGCCGCCGCCCAGCACCAGCAGCGGTTGTGTGCGCAACGCTGTGGACGCCAGCAGTTCGGGCAGCACCGCGCTATCGGCGACTTCGTACAGTAGCGGCGCGGTTGCCGACACGCCGAAGGTGTTGCGCTTGCGCAGCGGTGCCTTCTCTAGAACTTCGTACGCGCGCTGCATGGAGCCTCGGAGGATCTCGAAATCTGGCCGTCATCCCCGCGAAGGCGGGGATCCAGCGTCTTTTGTTTCTTTACGGCATGAAGTCGCTGGGTTCCCGCCTTCGCGGGAATGACGAGCGACAGCGAACTTCTTCGGACCTGCCTTCATTCGTTATGCAAATTGCCCCGGCTTGGCGCTTCCTTGCGGCGGCGGATCGCGTCGACGCATTCGCCGATCAGCACCGGGCCGCGATAGACGAGGCCGGTGTACAGCTGCACCAGCGAGGCGCCCGCCGCCATCTTCTTCGCCGCGTCGGCGCCGGACTGGATGCCGCCGACGCCGATCAGCGGGATCGATTCGGGCAGCCGCGTGCGCAGCATGCGCAGCACCGCGGTCGACTTGTCCATCAGCGGTGCGCCCGACAGCCCGCCGCTTTCGCGCGAGTAGCGGTGGTCCTGCACGGCCAGGCGCGAGACGGTGGTGTTGGTCGCGATCACGCCGTCGACCGAGAGGTCGGACAGCACGCGCGCGGCCGCCTCGATGTCGTCGTCGGACAGGTCAGGTGCCACCTTGACCAGCATCGGCACGCGCTTGCCGTGCTGCGCGCCGAGGCGTTCCTGCGCCTCGCGCAGCAGGCTGACCAGGCGCCGCAGGGACTGTTCTTCCTGCAGCTCGCGCAGGCCGGCGGTATTGGGCGAGGAGATGTTGACGGTGATGTAGTCGGCGGCCGGATAGACGCGTTCGAGGCAGAACAGGTAGTCGGACTCGGCCGATTCGTTCGGCGTGTGCTTGTTCTTGCCGATGTTGATGCCGAGCAGCCCGCCGCGGCGGCGCGCGCGGCCGACGTTGCGCAGCAGGGCATCGACGCCGTCGTTGTTGAAGCCGAGGCGGTTGATGATCGCGCGGTGGTGCTTGAGGCGGAACATGCGCGGCTTCGGGTTGCCGGGCTGCGCTTCCGGCGTCACGGTGCCGATCTCGACGAAGCCGAAGCCGAGCGCAAGCAGCGCGTCGATGTGCTCGCCGTTCTTGTCCATGCCGGCGGCGAGGCCGACGGGGTTGGGGAAATTGAGCCCCCACACCTTGGTCGGCAGCGGCCTGGGTCGACGCGACAGCAGCGGATTGAGCCCGCCGCGGTAAGCGGCCTCCATCGATGCCAGCGCCAGTGCATGCGCACGCTCGGGATCGAGGCCGAACAGGAAGGGGCGAGCGAACCCGTACATGCCTAGGAATGCGCCCCCAGCCAGACGAGGCCGCCGAAGAACAAGACGAAGATCATGACCACGAGAACCGCCATCGCAATGGCGGCGTAGCCCAGCACCAGCCCGGCGATCGCGAGGCCGTCGCCCTGCAGGCGTGCGGGCTCGCGGCGGATCTCGCCGCGCGCCAGGTGGCCGGTGATGATCGCGACGAGGCTGCCGAGCATCGGCAGGAACGACCAGCCGAGCAGCCCGAAGACGAGGCTGACGATGGCGAGCGAACTGGTGTCACGAACGGCAGCGTTCATCGTCGGCCCCTGTACGGCGAGGAATTAAAGATCGAACTTGATGCCCTGCGCCAGCGGCAATGCGTCGGAATAGTTGATTGTATTGGTCTGCCGGCGCATGTAGGCCTTCCAGGCATCGGATCCGGACTCGCGGCCGCCGCCGGTTTCCTTCTCGCCGCCGAAGGCGCCGCCAATCTCGGCGCCGCTGGTGCCGATGTTGACGTTGGCAATGCCGCAGTCCGAACCCGACGCGGCGAGGAACGCCTCGGCCGCCTTGAGGTTGGTGGTGAAGATCGACGACGAGAGTCCTTGCGGCACCGAGTTCTGCAGCGCCAGGGCTTCGTCGAGCGTCTTGAACTTCATCACGTACAGGATCGGTGCGAAGGTCTCGGTCTGCACGACTTCGGCGTCGTTGGTCAGGCCGGTGACGATCGCCGGCAGCACATAGTTGCCCTTGCGGTCGTCGAGCGCCTTGCCGCCGGACGCGATCGTGCCGCCCGCGGCCTTGGCGCGATCGATCGCGTCGAGGTAGCCCTGCACGGCGTCGCGGCTGTTGAGCGGGCCCATCAGGTTGGCGGGGTCGGTCGGATCGCCGATCTTCTTCTCGACCTGTCCGTAGGCGGTGACGAGCTTGGCCAGCACGTCGTCGTAGATGCTGTCCTGCACGAACAGCCGGCGCGTGGTGGTGCAGCGCTGGCCGGCGGTGCCGACGGCGCCGAACACGATCGCGGGAATCGCCAGCTTCATCTCCGCGGTCTCGTCGACGATGATCGCGTTGTTGCCGCCGAGCTCGAGCAGGCTGCGGCCCATGCGCTGGGCGACGCGCTCGCCGACGTTGCGGCCGACCTTGGTCGAGCCGGTGAAGCTGATCAACGGGATGCGCCGGTCGTCGACGAAGGTCGAGGCGAGCTCGGTGCCGGCGTCGTTGAACAGATAGAAGATGTCCGGGAAGCCGGCCTTGCGCAGCGCCTCGTTGCAGATCTTCATCGACGCGATCGCCGACAGCGGCACCTTCGGCGACGGTTTCCAGATGGTGATGTCGCCACAGACCGCGGCCACGAAGGCATTCCAGGCCCAGACCGCGACCGGGAAGTTGAACGCCGAGATCACGCCCACGATCCCGATCGGATGCCACTGCTCGTACATGCGGTGGCCGGGGCGCTCGCTGTGCATGGTCAGGCCGTACAGCTGGCGCGAGAGGCCGACGGCGAATTCGCCGATGTCGATCATCTCCTGCACCTCGCCGTCGCCCTCGGGCTTGGACTTGCCCATCTCCAGCGCGACCAGCGAACCGAGCGCGTCCTTGTGCGTGCGCAGGGCTTCGGCGCAAAGCCTGACCGCCTC
>JACMKK010000563.1 GCA_014380115.1 Luteimonas sp.
GGTATCGCGATCGGCGCCGTCGCCGGCACCGCGATCGGCGCGGTCACCGGCCACAAGGCGTCCGAGGCGGTCGACGGTCGCGGCGACCTCGGCCACTTCCAGCAGATCTTCCACACGATGCCCTACTACGTCAGCGGGATGGCCTGGAGCGACTATGCGCCGGCCTACCGCTACGGCATCGATACGCATGAGCGGCTCGCACAGCAGCCGTTCGCGCAGGCCGAAGTCGAACTCGAGCAGGGCTGGGCCGAGGTCAAGGGCGGCTCGCGACTGCTGTGGGACGAGGCGCGCGAGGCGGTCGCGCATGCCTGGCGTTCACTCGACGAGATCGAGCACGCGCCCGCAAGCGAGCATTGAACGCGACGGGAGGCACGCAACGTTCCGGGCACGACGACGCCGGTGCCGGGAAGCGTCCACGGCGCCGCGGTAACATGCCCGTCCTTGCCGCGCGGACAGCTGACATGTCGCCTTCCCCCAAGCTCCCCGACCACGACAAAGACGAAGCCGGCGGCGTCACCCGCGAGCAGGCCGAGGACGCGGTACGCGTGCTGCTGCGCTGGTCCGGCGACGACCCCGCACGCGAAGGCCTGCTCGACACGCCCAAGCGCGTGGTCAAGGCCTATCGCGACTGGTTCAGCGGCTACGACACCGATCCGCGCGAGTACCTGGCACGTACCTTCGAGGAAGTCGCCGGCTACGACGAGATGATCGTGCTGCGCGACATCTCGTTCGAGAGCCATTGCGAACACCACATGGCACCGATCATCGGCAAGGCGCACGTCGGCTACCTGCCCGACGGCAAGGTCGTCGGCATCAGCAAACTGGCGCGCGTGGTGGAGACCTACGCGCGGCGCCTGCAGGTGCAGGAGAAGATGACCGCGCAGATCGCGCGCTGCATCGAGGACGTGCTGCAACCGCGTGGCGTCGGCGTGGTGATCGAGGCCACGCACGAATGCATGACCACGCGCGGCATCCATAAGCGCGGCGTCAGCATGGTCACCTCGAAGATGGTGGGCGGCTTCCGCGACGACCCGCGCACGCGCTCGGAATTCCTGCGCTTCATCCGCAACGACCGCTGACTTGGTGGTCGATGTCGGCATGAAGTTCATGTTCCCGGTCACTCAGCATGAGAGCTGCGCAGCATGAGCGGCGCGACGTCGACCGGCACTTCGAGCGACACGCCGCTCGACTGCCTGATCATCGGCGCCGGTCCCGGCGGGCTGACCGCGGCGACCTACCTGGCGCGCTTTCATCGCCGCAGCCTGGTCGTCGATGCCGGCAGCAGCCGCGCGCGCTGGATCCCGACCAGCCACAACTGCCCGGGCTTCCCGTTCGGCGTGGCCGGGCCGAAACTGCTGGAGAAACTGCGTGCGCAGGCCGAAGGCTACGGCGTCGAGATCGTCACCGGCCGCGTCGCCCGGCTCGAGCGCGACGCGGATGGATTCCTCGCCACCGCCGAGGACGGCAGCGCCTGGCGCGCGCGCTTCGTGATCCTCGCCACCGGCGTCGTCGACCGCATGCCGCCGATGCCGGGACTCGAGGACGCGATCGCGCGCAACGTGGTCAGGCTGTGCGCCGTGTGCGACGGCTACGAGGCCAGCGACGAACGCATCGCGGTGTACGCACCGGCCGACGATGCGATCCGCCATGCCTTGTTCCTGCGCACGTTCTCGCGCAGCGTGACCGCGGTGCGGTTCGACGACGGCGATCCGTCCGTCGATTGCGCCGCGCAGGCGCGCGAGGCGCGCATCGCGGTCTTGCCTGCGGCGAAGGCCTTGCGGCACGACGGAGCGTGTTGCGTGTTCACGCTGGCCGACGGCAGCGAACACCGTTTCGACACCGTCTATCCGGTACTCGGCAGCGACGCGCAGTCGCAGTTGGCGACCGCGCTCGGCGCCGCCGTCGACGACAACGACGAACTCATCGTCGACGACGCGCTGCAGACCGGCGTCGACGGGCTGTACGCGATCGGCGACGTGGTCAGCGCCCTCAACCAGATCAGCGTCGCCGTCGGCCACGCCGCGATCGCGGCCTCGGCGGTCCACCAACGGCTGCCGCGCAACTTCCGCGAGGACGAGACCAGCCAGCCCGAGACCGCCGCCGATTTACCGGCGCCGACGCGAGAGTCGTAATCCCGTAGGCCTTAACCCAGCAGCGTGGCGATGGCCTTGCCGGCCTCGCGTCCTTCGTAGGCGGCCGTCACCACGAGGTCCGCACCGCGCACGCCGTCGCCGCCCGCGAACACGCGCGGATGGGTCGTCTGGAAGGGCAGTGCTTCGGCATCGGTATTGCAGCGGCTCGAACGGCATTTGGGCTTGGCGACGCGGATGCGGCCATTGGTTTCGAGCGCGATGCCGTGCGTAGACAGCCACGCCGGCGCATCGGGCTGGAAACCGAACGCGATGATCACCACGTCTGCAGGTAGTTCCGTTTCGCTGCCGGGCACGGCAGCCGCCACGCCGCGGCCTGCGGTGCCCGATGCTGCGGTCGACGCCGCCGCTGTCGTCGACACCATGCGCACGGTATGCACCCCGTTGTCGTCGCCGAGCAGGGCCAGCGGCTGGCGGTTGAACAGGAACTCCACGCCTTCGTCGCGCGCATTGGCGACCTCGCGCGCCGAACCCGGCATGCTCGCTTCGTCGCGGCGGTAGACGCAGCGCACGCTCGCCGCGCCCA
>JACMKK010000097.1 GCA_014380115.1 Luteimonas sp.
CGTCGCGATCGTCGCCGGCGAGCAGCGGCCGCGTCCTGTCGCGCGCCAGGCGCGCGGCCTGTTGTTCGAGGCCCACGTGCAGGTACACGACGTAGCCGTGTTCGCGCAGCAGGCGGCGATTGTCGGCATCGAGCACGGCGCCGCCGCCGGTGGCGATGACGCACCCTGAGTGCGTGAGCAGTTCGGCCAGCGTTGCGCTCTCGCGCGCACGGAAGCCGGGCTCGCCTTCGCACTCGAAGATGGTCGTCACGACGGCGCCCGTACGCGCTTCGATCTCGCGATCCGCATCGACGAACGACAGGCTGAAGCGTTCGGCCAGTCGCTTGCCGATCGACGACTTGCCGGCGCCCATCGGACCGACCAGCACGAGGTTGGGAGCGGGATTCATGGCCGCGATGCTACCGCGCCGACGCGCTGGCGTGGCCTTAACGAACTTGGGCATAGTCTGCGGTTCCCGGTGATCGCCCGTCGCGGATCGCCCTTCAGTCAGGAGAACGCCATGTCGGTTGCCAAGGTCATTGAACTCAACGCCTCCTCGAAAACCAGCATGGAGGATGCGGTGAAGGTCGGCCTCAAGAAGTGCTCGGAAACCGTGAAGAACATCAAGGGCGCCTGGGTGAACGAGATCAAGGTCGTCACCGACGGCGACGGTACCGTCATCGAATGGCGCGTCAACCTGCGCGTGACCTTCATCGTCCAGTGACGGCCCGGCCTGCGCAAGAACGTGACGTCAACCAAGCGGGCGCCGCTGCAGGTCCACGGGCACGACCCAGTCGGCGATCGTCGGTAACGTCGCCAGGGCCTGGCGGCTGACGCGCTCGAAGAACTGCACGAAGCGATCGACCTGCGGCCGCGTCATCGCCTGCCGGTCGGGATTGGCGGCCTGCAGCGTCTGCTCCTGCTGCCAGCGCCAGTCGGGCACCACTTCGAACCCCGGCCCCTGCAGGAACAACATGCGGTCGATGACCCGCCAAAGCGGCAGGTAATCGCGATCGAGCGAGGTGTTGCAGTAGGTCCGCCATTCGGCATCAGGGTCCTCCTCCTGCTCGAGCGCGTTGACCGGGACTTCCAGCTCCGCGCCGGCCTGCGCCGGCACCTGCAGGAACCAGCCTTCGAGCAGCACCAGTTCCGCGCCTGCCACGCTCGGCCATGCCGAACGCGGCAACTGCTGGTCGGTGATCTTGTCGAAGCGCGGCAGCTGCGTCGCCCGGCCCTGGCGTAGGGCATCGATCACGCTGCAGGCCAGCGCGACATCGTGCGTCCCCGGCGGGCCGCGCGTGGCCAGCAGTGGATGGATCTCGCGTCCGAGCGCGAGCCGCTGCGGCCGGTCGAGATAGACATCGTCGATCGACAGCACCGTCGCCGCCAGCCCGCGCGTCGCCGCCAGTGCCGCGACCTGCGCCGACAAGGTCGACTTGCCGGTGCCCTGCAGGCCGGCGATGCCGTAGACACTGGTGTCGCTCGCCAGCGCGTCGTCGAGCACCCGGGCGACGAAGTCGTCGGGATAGCCGTTCGGCGAGGTCGGGTGCGTGCATGCTGCCATCGCGCGACAATAACGCACGCCGCCACGCGAGCGCGCGCTTCGACAGCCCAGCGGAGATGATCTGGAAATGACCGACCTGCATGCCGAGGCACTCGCCGAATTCTCTGTCCTGTTCGACGAGGCGCTGGCCGCAGGCGAGCCGGATCCCACCGCGATGGTCGTCGCCACCGCCGGACTCGACGCACGCCCGTCTGCGCGCACGGTGCTGCTGAAGGCGCACGACGCGCGCGGCTTCGTCTTCTACACGCACCTCGATGGCCGCAAGGGCCGCGAACTGCAGGCCAATCCGCGCGCCGCGCTGGTGTTCCACTGGCCGCGCGTGCGCCAGGGCGTGCAGGTCCGCATCGAAGGCGCGGTCGAGATCGTCAACGACGCCGAGGCCGACGCCTATTTCGCCTCGCGCCCGCGCGGCAGCCAGGTCGGCGCCTGGGCATCGCTGCAGTCCGAGACGCTCGATGCGCGCGCGAGCTTCGAGCAGCGCGTCGCGCAGGTCGAGCAGACCTTCGCCGACCGCGCGGTGCCGCGCCCACCGCGCTGGACGGGCCTGCGCGTGCGGCCGGAAAAGATCGAATTCTGGTACGGCGCCGAATTCCGCCTGCACGAGCGGCAGCTGTACGAGTGCGATTGCACGGGGAAATGGTCGAAGCGGATGCTGTATCCGTGACGGCGACCTGGGTCGTGCGCCGCGCGCAGGCCGGCGATGCTCGGCCATGGGCTGCCCTGCGCGAGGTCTTGTGGCCGGAAGAAGATCCATCGCGTCACCTGGATGATGCTGCCGACATCCTGGGCCGGCCCGAGCGCGCGGTCGCCTTCCTGGCGTTCGATGAGCGTGGTGCGGCGATCGGGTTCGCCGAAGCCACGTTGCGCAGCGATTATGTGAATGGCACCGAAAGCTCGCCCGTGGGCTTCCTCGAAGGTTGGTATGTAGCGCCTGACAAGCGCGGGACTGGCATCGGACGCGCGCTGGTGACTGCGGTCGAACGCTGGACGCAGCAGCGCGGATGCGCCGAGCTGGGGTCCGATGCGTTGCTCGACAACGTCGACTCGCATCTCGCGCATGCGGCCTGCGGCTTCGAGGAAACCGAGCGCGTCGTCTATTTCCGCAAGCGGCTGCAGGACTAGCCGCATGGGTCCGCGCCGCATCGTCTGCCTCACCGAGGAGCCGACCGAGACGCTCTATGCGCTCGGCGAGCAGGACCGCATCGTCGGCATCAGCGGTTTCACCGTGCGTCCCGCGATCGCGCGCAGGGAGAAGCCGAAGGTCAGCGCGTTCACCAGCGCCAAGATCGGCGAGATCCTCAAGCTCGAGCCGGACTTCGTCGTCGGCTTCTCCGATATCCAGGCGGAGATTGCTGCCGAGCTGATCCGGCTCGGCATCGAGGTCTGGATCAGCAACCACCGCAGCGTCGACGGCATCCTCGACTACATCCGCCGCCTCGGCGCGCTGGTCGGCGCCGGCGAACGCGCGATGGCCTACGCAGATACGCTGCGCCGCGGCCTCGATGACATCGGGCGCGAAGCGGCGACGCTGGCGCGCCGGCCCGCGGTGTATTTCGAGGAATGGGACGATCCGCCGATCAGCGGTATCCAGTGGGTCGCCGAGTTGATCCGCATCGCCGGCGGCGACGACATTTTCCCGGAGCGCGCGCGGGAATCGCTGGCGAAGCACCGCATCCTCGAAGATCCGGACGAAGTCATCCGCCGCGCGCCCGACATCATCCTGGGCTCGTGGTGCGGCAAGAAATTCCGGCCGGAGAAAGTCGCCGCGCGCGCCGGCTGGAGCGCGATTCCCGCGGTGCGCGACGGCGCGCTGCACGAGATCAAGTCGCCGAACATCCTGCAGCCCGGACCGGCGGCGCTGACGGATGGCGTGCGCGAGATCGCCGCGATCATCCGTACCTGGTCACGGCAGTAGCTTCAGCGCGGAAAGAACTCGCGATTGAACTGCATGCGCGAACTCGCGCCGTTCTCGCGGACGATGCTGACATCGAAGCGCAGCGTGTCCGGCAGGCTGATGTCGACGCTGCCGACATAGTCGAGCAGGCTGCCGGTGCGCAATTCGCGCATGGCGATGTCGTGCCTGCGCCCACTCAGGTCGGTCGCCGTAGCCGTGATCTTGGCTGGTAGCGCGGTGTCCTGCGCATCGGCGCCCTTGCGCACCGCGATCAGCAGCAGCACGGTGTTGTCGCTGCGCGTGATGCCGTACTCCTTGGCGACGCCGTCGTCGAGCGACGAGGTCTGCATCACGCTGGCATGCATGGTGACGTCGCCGACGCGCGCCACCGCTTCGTCGGCGTTGGCGGAGGCCGCGACGCTGGCTGCCGAGGCGGTTGCCGGGACGGGAGCGTCGTTCTTTGCGCAGGCAGCCAGCGACAGCACGCAGGACGCAGCGAGGGAGAGGAACAGGGCAAGGGATCGGGTCACGGAGTCTCCAGGATCAATCGTTCGCGGCGGATAGTTGCGCGCCGCGCGTTGTCGCGGCGTGGATGGCATCGGCGACCAGCGTGCGCAGGCCGCCGGCCTCGAAGGCTTCGATCGCCGCCTGCGTGGTGCCGTCGGGTGAAGTCACGCGACGGCGCAACTCGGCCGGCGCTTCGCCCGACTCGACCAGCATGCGTGCGGCGCCGAGCAGGGTCTGTTGCACCAGGATCCGCGCTGCGTCGCCAGGCAGGCCTTGGGCAAGCGCGGCCTGTTCCATCGCTTCGGCAAGCAGGAAGACATAGGCCGGCCCGCTGCCGGAGACGCCGGTCACGGCATCCATCAGCGCCTCGTCGTCGATCCATACGGTGTGTCCCACGCTCGAAAGCAAGGCCTCCGCCCGCGCGTGGCCCGCGGCGTCGACCTGCGCGTTGGCATACAGACCGGTGACGCCGGCGCCGAGCAGGGCAGGGGTATTGGGCATGCAGCGCACGATCGCGGGCGCAGTGGCGCCGGCGTTGTCGCCGTCGAGCCAGCGCGCAAGCTGCGTGATCGTGATGCCGGCCGCGATCGAGATCACCAGCGGTCGCTGTGCCGATGCCTGAGATGCCAGCGCTTCGCAGATGGCACGCATCACCTGCGGTTTCGCGGCCAGCAGCCAGATCGCGGCGCCGTCGACAGCAATGGCGTTGTCGTCGAACACGGCCACGCCGTAGTCCTGCGCCAGTGCCTCGCGCAGTTCGCGCACCGGCTCGGCGACGCGAATTGCCGACGCCGGCGTGCCGCGTGCGATCAGGCCGCAGATCAGGCTGCGCGCCATGTTGCCGCCGCCGATGAAGGCGATCGTGCTGGGGGTGACGGCGGCAGGAGGTTGCGTCATGGGTGGGGAATGAAGAGTGGGGGAGTTGGCTTGCACGATGTATCCGTCATGACCAGCCATTCGGCTGCTGAAAACCCCGCAAAGGCGAGAACCCGGTGCCTTTGGCACTGAGAATCCGTGCGGGCACAAGTCGCTGGGTTGCCGCCTTCGCGGGAATGACGGACGAGGGTCATTCGGAACCGATCATCCTCGAGCACCGAACAACGCAGTACCCACGCGCACCATCGTCGCACCTTCGGCCACCGCCAGCTCGATATCGTCGCTCATGCCCATCGACAGCGTGTCGACCTGCGGATGCGCCTCGCGCAATGGATCGAACAGTCCGCGCATGCGCGCGAAGGCGGCGCAGCGCAATGCCTGTTCGGGATGCGGCGCAGGGATCGCCATCAGGCCGCGCAAGCGCAACCGTGGCTCGGCAAGGATCGCCCGGGCCAACGCATCGACCTGTTCAGGATCGCAGCCATGCTTGCTGCGCTCGTCGTCGATGTTGACCTGGATGAGGACATTCAGCGCTTCGAGCTCCGGCGGACGATGCCGGCCCAGCGCCGTGACCAGTTTCGCCCTGTCCACGGTCTGCACCCAGTCGAACGCGGCCGCCGCCTCGCGCGCCTTGTTGGATTGCAGGTGGCCGATCATGTGCCATTCCAGCGTTAACGCCGCCAGCTGCGCCTGCTTCGCCAGCGCCTCCTGCACGTAGTTCTCGCCGAACGCGACCACGACGTTGGGCTGTCGCCGGACTCGTCCTTCGTGGGCCCGCCAAACGGCCGCCAATTCTGCGATGGCGGTCGCAGGTTGGGTCTTGGAGACCGCCAGCAAGCGCGGTTCAGGTCGCCCAGCGTCGCTTGCGGCCGCGGTGAGTCGTTGCATGACGTGTTGCAGGGCCTGCGCGAGCAAGTCGGACTATCCTTCTGGCGGGGCTGGATTTTTGTCGCGAAACCGGGTCTATACTGCGGCTTGGGGCGTCATCCGATCCAGCGTTAAGTTCATTACTCTTGATTCATTCTGTTGCAGTGCAGGGGAGCACGCATGGATATCGCCGAACTATTGGCATTCTCGGTCAAGAACAAGGCCTCGGACCTGCATCTGTCGGCCGGCCTGCCGCCGATGATCCGCGTCGACGGCGACGTGCGCCGCATCAACATCCCGGCGCTCGACCACAAGCAGGTGCACGCGCTGGTCTACGACATCATGTCGGACAAGCAGCGCCGCGACTACGAAGAGTTCCTCGAGGTCGACTTCTCGTTCGAGATCCCGGGCCTGGCGCGCTTCCGCGTCAACGCGTTCAACCAGAACCGTGGTTCCGGCGCGGTGTTCCGTACCGTGCCCTCGGAAGTGCTGAGCCTCGAGGACCTCGGTTGCCCGCGCATCTTCAAGGAGCTGATCGACCAGCCGCAGGGCCTGATCCTGGTCACCGGCCCGACCGGTTCCGGCAAATCGACCACGCTCGCGGCGATGGTCGACCACGTCAACAAGAACGAATACGCGCACATCCTCACCATCGAGGACCCGATCGAGTTCGTGCACACCGCGCAGAAGTGCCTGATCAACCAGCGCGAAGTGCACCGCGACACGCACGGCTTCGGCGAGGCGCTGCGCTCGGCGCTGCGCGAGGATCCCGACTACATCCTGGTCGGCGAGCTACGCGACCTGGAAACGATTCGTCTGGCGCTGACCGCCGCGGAAACCGGACACCTGGTGTTCGGCACGCTGCACACCTCGAGCGCGGCCAAGACCATCGACCGCATCATCGACGTGTTTCCCGCCGGCGAGAAGCCGATGGTGCGCTCGATGCTGTCGGAAAGCTTGCGCGCGGTGATCTCGCAGGCGCTGTTGAAGAAGGTCGGCGGCGGACGGACCGCGGCCTGGGAAATCATGGTCGGCATTCCGGCGATCCGCAACCTCATTCGCGAGGACAAGGTCGCGCAGATGTATTCGTCGATCCAGACCGGCCAGCAGCACGGCATGATGACGCTCGACCAGCATCTGCAGGACCTGGTCAAGCGCGGCATGGTGACGCGCCAGCAGGCGAAGGACTACGCCAAGGACAAGCGCCTGTTCGAGTAATTCCCTGTCATCCCGAGCGAAGCGAGGGATCTGCTTCACCGGGACGCCAAAAAAGCAGATCCCTCACTTCGTTCGGGACGACAGCGTCAAGGTTTACGGAGCACCACCATGAGCAGCATCGACTTCACCTCCTTCCTCAAGCTGATGGCGCACCAGAAGGCGTCGGACCTGTTCATCACCGCGGGCATGCCGCCTTCGATGAAGGTCAACGGCAAGATCTCGCCGATCACGCAGAATCCGCTCACGCCGCAGCAGGCGCGCGACCTCGTGCTCAACGTGATGT
Organism: Luteimonas sp.; assembly: GCA_014380115.1. Lineage (GTDB taxonomy): Bacteria > Pseudomonadota > Gammaproteobacteria > Xanthomonadales > Xanthomonadaceae > Luteimonas. The sequence goes on from JACMKK010000097.1 coordinate 7,189, forward strand.
CGCCGCCGCAGCGCGAGGAGTTCGAGCGCACCCACGAGTGCAACTTCGCCATCGGCGTCTCCGGCGTCGGCCGCTTCCGCGTGTCGTGCTTCTACCAGCGCAACCAGGTCGGCATGGTGCTGCGCCGCATCGAGACCAAGATCCCGACGATCGAGGAGCTCAACCTGCCGCCGATCGTCAAGACGCTGGCGATGACCAAGCGCGGCATGATCATCTTCGTCGGCGCGACCGGCACCGGTAAGTCCACGTCCCTGGCCTCGATGATCGGCTACCGCAACCAGAACTCGACCGGCCACATCATCACCATCGAGGACCCGATCGAGTTCGTGCACAAGCACGAGGGCTGCATCATCACCCAGCGCGAAGTCGGCATCGATACCGACAGCTGGGAAAACGCGCTGAAGAACACGCTGCGCCAGGCGCCGGACGTGATCATGATCGGCGAGGTGCGCACGCGCGAGGGCATGGACCACGCCATCGCCTTCTCCGAAACCGGCCACCTGGTGTTGTGCACGCTGCACGCGAACAACGCCAACCAGGCGATGGACCGCATCATCAACTTCTTCCCGGAAGATCGCCGCGGCCAGCTGCTGATGGACCTGTCGCTGAACCTCAAGGGCATCGTCGCGCAGCAGCTGATCCCGACGCCGGACGGCAAGTCGCGCCGCGTGGCGATGGAGATCCTGCTCGGCACGCCGCTGATCCAGGACTACATCCGCGAGGGCGAGATCCACAAGATCAAGGAAGTGATGAAGGAGTCGACCAACCTCGGCATGAAGACCTTCGACCAGAGCCTGTTCGAGCTGTACCAGGCCGGCGAGATCAGCTACGAGGACGCGCTGCGCTACGCCGACTCCGCCAATGAAGTGCGGCTGCGCATCAAGCTTGCCCAGGGCGGCGATGCCCGCACGCTGTCGCAGGGACTGGATGGAGTGGAAGTCGCCGAAGTGCGATAACTGTATGCAGGCTGCAACGATGAAGCCGGGCGATGCCCGGCTTTTTCTTGGGCGAGCAATGCGAATTCGCCCGCACGCCAGTGCATTCACGTGTTTGAAACTTCACGGAAGTTAGCATCCGCCGCTCGAACAGACTGCCTCTTTGACGGAGACCGCTTGCATGGAAATCGCCGATCGCCGCGTCGCCACGCTGCACTTCAAGTTGTCCGATGCCGAAGGCAGGCAGATCACGAGTACGCAAGGGCGCAAGCCGCTGACCTACATCCACGGTACCGGCAGCATCGCGCGCGGACTCGAGAACGCGCTCGCGGGGAAGCAGGCGGGCGATCAGTTCGAGGTCACGGTGCCGCCCGAGGAGGGCTTCGGCAAGCATTATCCGGAGCTGGTGCAGACGATTCCGCGCGCTCAGTTCGCTGGTGAACAGGTGCCCGCGGTCGGCGGCAAGCTGGTGGCGCAGACCGCGCGCGGTCCGCTCGACGTGGTGGTGACTTCGGTCGATGACGAGGCGATCGGCGTGGACGGGAACCATCCGTTGGCGGGGAAGCCGTTCAAGGCATCGGTCGAGGTGTTGGAGGTGCGTCTGGCGACGCCGGAGGAATTGCAGTTCGGGATCGGGTGAGCCGGTGTCGTGGTGCTCAGGCTCTCGCCGTTTCCCCCTTTGAAAAAGGGGGATCAAGGGGGATTTGCCGTTGCCCTTGGCCATGGTTGACAGCAAGAGCAAATCCTCCCAGCCCTCCTTTTTCAAAGGAGGGAGACAAGCATAAGCAGTCTCTCAGTGCGTCCTGCTTCAATGGAAACAGGGAATCACAGCGGCCGCATCCATGCCGGTTTGAGCCTGGCGATGCGCTTGTACGCCGGGCAATCGTCGCGATGCGCGCCGGGTAGGTAGCCCAGACTCATCAGGAATTCGTTGGTGATCTCGCCGCCGGTGAAGCGGAAGGTCTGCTTGAACAGCTTGACCCAGGCCGCCTTGTCGCGGCGTACGCCATCGATCGCGATCTGCGCATCGAGCCATGCCGCGAAACTTCCGTAGGAGGCGCGCAGTTCCTGGATGACCTTGGCGTTGTGGATCGCGGCATCGACCTTCAGCCGGTTGCGGATGATGCCCGGGTCCGCCAGCAGGCGCAGGCGCTCACGCTCGCCGTAGCCGGCGACGGTGTCGACCGCGAAGCCGGCATAGGCACGACGGAAGCCTTCGCGTTTCTTGAGGATGGTTTCCCAGCTGAGGCCGGCCTGGTTGATCTCCAGCACGAGGCGCTCGAACAGGTCGGCTTCGTCGCGCTGCGGGAAGCCGTATTCCTTGTCGTGGTAGGGGCCGTGGATGGGGTGGCCGGGGGCGTAGTCGCAGTAGCTGCTCATGGCGGGAGGATAGTGGATGTCAACGGAATGCCGCTCGGTCGTCATTTGCGAAGACTGGAGTCCCGTGGTTTTGCTGTCGTCGCATGAAGCGGGTATTCGGTTCGACATCCCAGCGAAGGCTGGGATCCACTTTGCCGTCATTTCACCGCGGGATGCAGATCAAGATGGATCCCAGCTTGACCAGCCATTCGACTGTTGAAAGCCGCTGGGATGACGAGCAAAGGCACTGGATCCCCGCCTTCGCGGGGATGACGAGCCACCGCCCCGCCTTCGCGGGGATGACGGCAAGGGTTACGATCGCGCCATGCGCATCGGGGAGTTCTTCGTCGGGCTGGGCAACGACTTCGCCGCGCTGTCGCCGTGGGGCGCGATGGCGTGGGGACTGTTGTTCTTCACTTCGATCTACGTGGTGTTCTGCGGCGGCAACTGGCTGTTGACGCAATCCATCCTGCCGGCTTTAGGCCTGGGCAAGCGCATCGACCCGCGACCTCTGCGCGACGGCCAGCTACGCGACGAGTTGCGGCTCTCGGCGGTGTCGTTGCTGGTGTTCGGTGTCGGCGCCGTGCTGCCGTGGGCATTCCTGCGCTGGGGCTGGGCCTCGCTCGCGCAGGATCCCGGGGCGCTGCAAATTGCGGTCGAGGTCGTTGTCCTACTGGTCTGGAACGACATCCACTTCTATGCCAACCACCGCCTGCTGCACACCAAGGCGCTGCGCCGGTTCCACCAGCAGCACCATCGCTCGCTGGTGACCACGCCGTTCGCGACCTACAGCTTCCATCCGCTGGAGGCGGCGCTGCTGGGCAACGTCATCCTGCTGCCGATGCTGCTGCACGACTTCAGCTTCGCCGCGCTGCTGTCGCTACCGGTGTGCAGCCTGCTGCTCAACAACCTGGGGCACAGCAATTACGACTATGCACCCGGGGTGGGACCCAATCACTGGCTGGCGGCCAGCCGCCGGCACCACCTGCACCATGCCTGCTATCACGGCAATTACGGCTTCCTGTTCAATTTCATGGACGGCTGGTTCGGGACGCGCCTGCCGGACGACGCCTCGCGCGCGCAACTGGAGGAATTTCGCGCACGCGCGGCAGCCCGCTAGAATGGCGGCATGTCCGTCGAGACGACCCCCTTCGCCAACCAGCTGCTGATCGCGCTGCCAGCGCTCGAGGATCCGAATTTCTCGCGCTCGGTGACTCTGATCTGCCAGCACGACGACGACGGCGCGATGGGCGTGGTGGTCAATCGCGCCTCGGAGTACACGCTGGGCGAGGTGTTCAAGCAGATGGGCATCGAGACGCGGGACGACAGCCTGCGCGACCAGCTCGTGCTCGCCGGCGGTCCGGTGCATCCGGAACGCGGCTTCGTGCTGCACGATGGCGAGCGCGAGTGGGATTCCAGCCTCGCCATCGCGCAAGGCCTGTACGTGACCACCTCGCGCGACGTGCTCGAGGCGATCGCGCGGGGGGAGGGCCCGGCGCATGCGACCGTTGCGCTCGGCTGCGCCGGTTGGGGCGCCGGGCAACTCGAATTCGAGTTGGTCGAGAACAGCTGGCTGACCGCCCCGGCCGATGCCGAGCTGCTGTTCGCACTGCCGCTGGAGGCACGATGGCATGCGGCGGCCGGGCGCATCGGCGTCGACCTGTCGCGCATCGCCGACTACAGCGGCCGCGCATGATGACCGGGCCGACGCAGTCCGAGAACACGCCAGCGCCAGTCATCCGGTCGGACGGCACCGTCCTCGGCTTCGACGTCGGCGCACGCCGCATCGGCGTGGCCGTCGGCAGCGCGTTCGGCCACGGCGCACGCGCGTTGGCGGTGATCGACGTGCACGGCGACCACGTCGACTGGCCCGCGATCGATCGCCTGCACAAGGAATGGCGGCCTGACGGCATCGTGGTCGGCGATCCGATGACGCTCGACGGCGGCGACCAGCCGATCCGCCTGCGCGCCCACGCCTTCGCCCGCGAACTGCACGCACGCTACCGCCTGCCGGTGGTGTTGGTGGACGAGCGCGCGAGTTCGATCGAGGCTGCGCAGCGGTTCGCGCTGGATCGTGCGGAAGGTCGCAGGCGCCGTCGCGATGCCGCGGCGCTGGACGCGGTCGCGGCGGCGGTGATCGTCGAGCGCTGGCTGGCGGCGCCGCAGGATGCGGTTGCGCTGGTTTAGTGCTTACTCCCTCTCCTGCGAATGGAGGGGAGGGTCGGGGAGGGGTTGCCTGGTATCCCGCAACCTCTCCAAACATCCCACATCAACCTTTCCCTGCCTGCGCAGGTGAAGGAGCAAAGAGCGGAGCGCGCGACCATGCAGCACCTATTGACGCTCGAAGGCATGCCGCGCGACACGATCGTCGCGCTGCTCGATCGCGCGCAGGCCTTCGTCGACGACGCCGACGCCGACCATCGCTCGATCCTCGCCGGGCGCGCGATCTGCACGCTGTTCTTCGAGCCGTCGACGCGCACGCGCCTGAGTTTCCAGCGCGCCGCGCAGCGCCTCGGCGCCGACGTGCTCAACTTCGACGCGGCCACGTCTTCGACCACCAAGGGCGAGACCGCGCGCGACACGCTCAAGACGATCGAGGCGATGGGCGTGCACGGCTTCGTGGTACGGCATGCCGAGAACGGCGCGGTCGCGGCGCTGGCGCAAGCCGCCAATCCCGGCACCGCGCTGCTCAACGCCGGCGACGGCCGCAGCGCGCATCCGACCCAGGGCCTGCTCGACATGCTGACGCTGCGCCAGGCCAAGGGCGCGGATTTCTCGAAATTGAAGGTGCTGATCGTCGGCGACGTCCGCCATTCGCGCGTCGCACGCTCCGACCTGCATGCTCTGCGCGCGCTCGGCGCCGGCGAGATCCGCGTCTGCGGACCGAAATCCTTGCTGCCCGAAGACGACGGCACGCTGGCCGGGTGCACGGTCACGCAGGATTTCGACGCCGCGCTCGATGGCATCGACGCGGTGATGATGCTGCGCCTTCAGCGCGAGCGCATGGCCGAGGGCCTGGTCGCTTCGCTCGACGATTACCGTCGCGACTTCGGCCTGACGATCGCGCGTCTCAAACGCGCATCGGGCGACGCTGTCGTACTGCATCCCGGGCCGATGAATCGCGGCGTTGAGATCGACGACGAGGTCGCCGATGGGCCGCAATCGCTGATCCTGAGGCAGGTGGCCAATGGCGTGCCGGTGCGGATGGCGGTGCTGGAAGCCTTGCTTCACGTCTGACGACGCACGTCTATCCCTACACGATTTTTGAACAATTGCCGCAGGGCGCCGGCGCAGACTTGCAGGACTTCAGTGGTACGGAGTGCGCCGATGAAGTGGACCATGAAGTCGATTGGATCCGCTGTTGAATGGCGCCTGGGTCTGCTCGGCGCGATTGCTGTGCTCATGCTGCTCGGGTTGGAGGTTGCGACCGAGAGCGACGGGATTTCGCCGCTCGAACTCCTTCTTGAAGTCACCGAACTGCTGCTCACGATCGGCGCCGCGGTGGCGGTCACGTTGTTGTTCGGGCGACTGCAGGCGCAGCACGCGGAGCGCATGAACCTGACCCGCGACCTGCAGGCGGCGAGGCAGGACGGCGAAAGCTGGCGCCGGCAGGTGCAGTCGCACATCGACGGCCTGGGCACGGCGATCGGGCGGCAATTCCGCGAATGGAAACTGACCGAAGCCGAATTCGAAGTCTGCCTGCTGCTGATGAAGGGACTTACGCATCGCCAGATCAGCGTCATGCGAGGTACGTCGGAAGCGACCGCGCGCCAACAGGCACGCTCGGCCTACGAGAAGTCCGGCCTGAAGGGGCGTGCGTCCTTGTGCGCCTATTTTCTCGAAGACCTCCTGCCGGCACGCGACGATGGCGCTTCCGTGGATCGTGCTTCCGCGGCTCCCATACGACGCAACCGCATCGCTGGCGATGTCACGCCTTCGCAACACGCGTAACGAAATCCTGACGAACCGGCAAGCTTCCGCAGAGTCGCGTCATCGCACACTAGGCGGATAGCGCCGAGCGCGGCATCGCCGCGGTGCGAGTGCAGGCGCGATTCAAGCATTGCACATCAGGCATTGCACATTAGGCGGATTCACGCCGGCGCCATCCCGCTCTCCAATGTCGTCGGGCGCATCGCCCGACTAAGGCCTGGGAGAACGAAATGCATCGTCACCTTCAAATTGCGTTATGCCTGTCCATGTGGCTTGCCGACTCGCCCGTCCTGGCGGCGTCGAGATGGCATTGCGAGCAATTCTCGGAACTCGACATGACGCTCGAGCAGAACGCCACCGACGGGGATGTGGAAGTCGTGCTGTTCGCCAAAGGCCAGGACGAGGGGCTGAGGAATCTCGTTGTCCTGTCGCCGAACCGGCGCAAGGTCATCGCCAACATCGCCGGCGACCGCGCCGGGGTCGGGTTACGCGAATTCTTGCTGGAATCGGCCGAACCGCCGGATCTTGCCGCGGTGCTGGCCTCGTTCCCGCGAGGTTCCTACTTCTTCTTCGGCCTCACCGTGGAAGGCGGATGCCTGACCGGAACATCGCGGCTGTCGCACAAGCTCGCGCCCGCGACCACACTGCTGACGCCGGCCGAGGGCGAGATCGTGCCGGTGGAGCAGGTCGTGCTGAGTTGGGCGACCGTGCCGCTGGCGGATCGATACATCGTGGAACTGAACAACGAGGACACCGGCGCCGAGACGAAGTTCGACGTCTTCCCTCCGGCCACCAGTCTCGCAATTCCTGCGCAATTCCTCACGGCAGGGTCCGAGTATCAGTTTGGGGTCGGCGTGAAGGCCGCGGACGGCAACGTGACCTTCGTCGAGACGACATTCTTCACCATGCCCTGAACATCGGCCCCGCAGCGATCCGTAGCCCGGGTGGACGCCGCAGGCTGATACCTGGGGTATTTGGCGCAGCAGATACGGATCGCGTGGCCGAACTGTTGACGGCGGCCTAGTCGGCGCGGCGTTGCGCGAACAGCCACGTCCACAACGCGGGCGTGGCATAGGCCGCGTCCCAGGAATTGTGGTTGGCATCGGGGAATTCGGTATAGCGGGCATCGCGCGCATGGACGGCCTTCAGCGCCGCCGCCATGCGCCGCGATTCCTCCGGCAGCACGAGGTCGTCCTTGGCGCCGTGGAAGATCCAGATCGGATCATTGCGCAGTTGCATGGCCGCAGCGCGGAACGGATCGGCTGCATCGGCGACGGCATCGACGCGCATCGTCGGGCGATCGGCCGGGATGCTCAATCCGCCGCAGATCGGCACCAGGGCAGCGAAACGGTCGCGGGTTTGCAGGGCGAGCTGCCAGGTGCCGTAGCCGCCCATCGACAGGCCGGTCAGATAGGTGCGATCCGGGTCGCCGCCGAATTCGTGCGTGGCAGCATCGAGCTCGGCCAGCGCCATGTCCAGATTGGCGCCGGCCCATTCGCTGTCCTGCGCGGCCTGCGGGAACACGACGATCGCCGGGAACGTGTCGGCATGCGCGCGCACGTAGGGGCCCAGGCCCGACTGCGTCTGTCTGACGCCGTCGCTGCCGCGTTCGCCGGAGCCGTGCAGGAACAGGATCACGGGAGTCTTTCCAGGCGTCTTCGACGATGCGGGCACGAACACCTGGTAACGGTGCTTGCGGCCGTCGACGACGACTTCGCGCGCGACGAACGTGCCGCTGACGGGACGTTCCGGCGACTTCGCGCACGCGGACATCGCGCTACTCACGATCGCAAGCACGGCCGTAACGAGGATCCAGGCACTGCGCGACATGTCGTTTCTCCGTTCAAGGAATTATTTCAACAGGATCAGCGTCGCCAGGCCGAGGAAGCTGAGGAAGCCGATCACATCGGTGACCGTGGTCAGCACCACGCCACCGGCCAGGGCCGGATCGACGTTCATGCGCTTGAGCGTGAGTGGAACCAGGACGCCCGAAAGCGCCGCCACGACCAGGTTGATGGTCATCGCCGCGGCGATCACCAGGCCGAGCGGAGGATCCTGGAACCAGAGTGCGGCGACGATGCCGACCACCACGGCCCAGACGAGCCCGTTCGCGACGCCGACCAGCATTTCCTTGCGCAGCACAGCGCGCAGGTTGCCGCGTCCGACCTGCCCGAGCGCGAGTCCGCGCACCATCAGTGTCAGCGTCTGCGTGCCGGCGACGCCGCCCATGCTCGCCACGATCGGCATCAGTACCGCCAGCGCGACGATCTGCTCGAGCGTGGCTTCGAAGCGGCCGATCACCCAGGAGGCCAGGAACGCCGTGGCCAGGTTGATGCCGAGCCACAGCGCACGCCGTCGCGCCGCGCGCGGCACGGGGCTGAACAGGTCCTCGTCCTCGTCGAGGCCGGCAGCGCCGAGTGCCTGGTGCTCGGCCTGCTCGCGGATGATGTCGACGACATCGTCGATGGTGATGCGGCCGAGCAGGATGTTGTTGTCGTCCACGACCGGCGCCGAGATCCAGTCGTGGTCGGAGAACTGGCGTGCGACCTCCTCGGAGGATTCGTCGACGCCGATCGCGGGCTGTTCGTCGTCGATGAGTTCGTTGATCGGCGTGTTCGGCTCGTGCGTGAGCAGCGACTGCAACGCGATACGGCCTAGATACTGATGGCGGCGGCTGACGACGTAGAGATGGTCGGTGTGGTCGGGCAGTTCGCCGCGCAGGCGCAGGTAGCGCAGCACGACGTCGACGGTGGTGTCGGCGCGCACGGTCACCACGTCGGGATTCATCAGGCGACCGGCGGTGTCCTCGTCGTAGGACAACACCTGCTCGAGGCGCTCGCGGTTCTCGCGATCCATCGACTTGAGCACTTCGTCGATGACGGTGTCGGGCAGGTCCTCGACCAGGTCGGCGAGGTCGTCGATGTCGAGATCCTCGACGGCGGCCACGATCTCGTCGGTGTCCATGTCGGCGAGCAGGCTTTCGCGCACTTCGTCGCCGACGTGCACCAGCACTTCGCCGTCGTCCTCGGGATCGACCAGACCCCAGACCACCACGCGCTTGGGTGGCGGCAGCGACTCGAGCAGATTGCCGATCTCGGCGGGCGAAAGCGTATTGACCAGCCGTCGCACGGGCCCGAGGCGGCCGCTGTCGAGCGCGTCGGAAAGCAGACGCAGCTGGCGCGCGGTCTTGTCGTGGCGGACGGCTTCGGCCATTGCGGGCTTCCGGGGCGCGTCGTGCCAGGACGGCGCGACAGGGTCAGGTGTTCATGCGCGCATTATCGCCCGCGTGTCGTCCGCTGCCCACCCCATCGAGGCTGCGCAGCCGTGGTCGTGGTGCTAACCCGAGCGGGGACGTCCGATCATGCGCCGTATCGCACCGAACAGCCGGGTGGTGAAGCTGCGGTCCAGGTGCGACTGCAGCGTGGCGATTTCCGCGTAAAGGCGGCGGTTGTGGATGTCGCGACGATCCAGCAACTCGCGCAGTTCGGCGACGTCGCGCTCGCTCAGCACGCGCCCCGGCTGCAGGTGCGCGGGCAGCGCGCGATCGACGTAGATCGTGGAGTGCTTGAGCCCGACCTGCGCGGCCGGACGCTCGCGCGTGTAGAAGTAGAGCGCGACCGATTTGCGGCTGAGGTATTGCTGGCCATCCGGCAGTGCGATCTTCGGAAAGCCATGCCAGCTGTGTTCGGTGGTCTCGAAGATCACGCAGCGGTTGAAACTCGGCGCGATGGCGACGACTTCGTCGGTCTCCGGGTCGTACGGATCGCGATGCAGCTCGAGCGCACCGCCCCAGGCCTCGTCCCAGACCGGATTGAGGTAGACGATCAGATTCAGGCGCCGATGCCAGCCCGTGCCGGGGTGGTAGTTGAAGTCGATGTGGTTGTCGAGGCCCTGGCCGGTGCGGTTTTCGTGCGTGCCCCCGCCGAAGTAGTCCACGTCGTAAAGCAGGCCGGGAATGCCGGTGATGCGGCCGATCAGTTCGAGGAACAGCGGCGACTGCACGCAGGCATCGAGCTGTCGGTAGGCGCCGCCGAGGGCATCGATGCGCTCGATCACGGATTTGTTCGCGCGCACGCCGTCCTCGTTGAGCGAGTTGCCGCGCTCGAACGCGGGAAACGAATCAAGCAGCGCCTGCGCATAGGGCGCGGCGAAGAATCCGTCGATCACGCAGTGGCTGAACGGGCGCGCGCTGGCAAAGCAGGCGCGGATCGCATCGGCCTCAGCGAAGACGCGGGGCGCGATCAGGCTGCGCGGGTCCGAATCGGTCGCTGTGGTCATTTGCTCGAAGGTTGGACTGAGAGCAGCCAGGCCTCGATGCCGGCGCGATCGCGCGCGCGCAGCAGTGCCGGTGCCCGCGCGCGCAGCTTGGACAGGTCGAAACTGCGGATCGCGCGCCGCAGTTCGAGCAGCGTGGCCGGATGCAGGCTGAATTCCTCCAGTCCCAGCGCCAGCAGCAGCGGCGCGAACGCGGCATCGCCGGCCATCTCGCCGCACACCGCCACCGGCTTGTTGCGCGCCTTGGCAATGCGGATCACGCCCTGCAACAGGCGCAGCAGGGCCGGGTGCAGCGGCGTGTACAGCTCGCCGAGGGCCTCGTTGTTGCGATCGACCGCGAGCAGATACTGGACCAGGTCGTTGGTGCCGATCGACAGGAAATCCACCGCCGCCACGAAGGTCGGCAGCGCCAGCGCCGCAGCAGGGACTTCGATCATCGCCCCGAGCGGGACGTGGTCGGCGATCTCATGGCCTTGGCTGCGCAGGTCACGCGCAACTCGGTTGAGCAGTGTCCGGACCTCGATGATTTCCTCGCGGCTCGAGATCATCGGCACCAGCACGCGCAGGGGACCGTAGCCGGATGCGCGCAGGATCGCGCGCAGTTGCGTCTCGAACAGCACCGGGCGCGACAGCGACAGGCGCACGCCGCGCAGGCCGAGCGCGGGATTGGGTTCGTTGGCCAGGGCCAGGCCGGTGCGATCGACC
>JACMKK010000564.1 GCA_014380115.1 Luteimonas sp.
GCCAGTGCCGCGAGCAGCAGCAGGCGCAGCAGCAGCAACCAGTGTTCTTCGAACCGTCGCTTGCGCCGCGGCTGCGGTTTCGCCTGCAGCCAGCGCAACGCCGCGAACGGCACCAGGCGTTGCTCGCTGCGGCGTGCGAGATGGACCAGCAGCGGTAGCAACAGCGCCGCCAACGCCGCCAGCCCGATCGGCAGCAGCAGCGACAGCGTCATGCGCCTGCCTTGTCCGAAAACAGCCTGCGCAGCGGGAGGTCGAGCGCTTCGTCCATCACGTATTCGACGTGGCGGATGCCGCTCGCGGCCAGGCGCGAAGCCAGCGCCGTACGCGCGGCCGCGAAGCGCGCGATGAATTCCCCGCGCACGACATCGCCGTCGCTCAACAGCTCCTCGCCGGTTTCCGGGTCGCGGAACCGATGACCGCCGCGGAACGGGAAGTCGCGCTCCTCTGCCGTCAGGATCTGCACGCTGAGTACTTCGCGGCGCGCGGCGGCGAGGCGTTCGGCCAAGCGCGCGACTTCATCGTCGAAGGCATCGCTGAGCGACACCACCAGCGTGCGCGGGCCGACGTATTCCCACAGCGGCCGCAGGCGCATTTCATCCGGCCACGTTCCAGCGGCCTTGAGGCCCTGCAGTTCGAGCAGGCAGCGATCGCGTTGCCGCGGACCGGCGCCGATGCCGGTCATGCGCAGGCTGCCATCACCGATCGCGGCGATGCCGAAGCGGTCGCCCTGGCGCAGCGCCAATTCGATCAGGCAGGCGGCGAGCGCCTTCGCTGCGTCGAGCCGCGACCAGCCAGGACGCGCGCCATCCTCCTGCGACATCGATGCGCTCGTGTCGATCAACAGCCACAGGTCGAGCGGGCTGTCGCGCTCGGCTTCGCGCACGAAGAAGCGGTCCGAGCGCGCGTAGAGCTTCCAGTCGACCTGGCGCAGTTCGTCGCCCGGTTCGTAGGCGCGGTATTGCGCGAACTCCAGCCCGGCACCGCGGCTGCGACTGCGATGCAGGCCGAAGCCCTGCATGCCCGCGGCTTGGCGCGCGGTCAATTGCAGGTCCTTCAGGCGTGCGCGAACCTGCGGCGGGATGAAATCGGGCTGCATGGCGAGGCCTTTCGCCTCAGCGCGGCGCTAGCGGCACACTGCGCAGCAGCGCGACGATCACGTCGTCGGCGCTCTTCTGTTCGGCCTCGGCCGCGAACGACAACAGCAGGCGATGGCGCAGCACCGGCGCGGCCAGCGCCAGAATGTCCTCGCGCGTCGCGGCGAGGCGCCCGTGCAGCAACGCGCGCGCCTTCGCGGCGAGCACCAGCGATTGTCCGGCACGCGGGCCGGCACCCCATTTCACCCATTGCCTCACCTCGGCGGGCGCGTCGGCTTGCGGACGACTCGCGCGCACCAGGCGCGTGATCCACGCCAGCAGGTCGTCGCCCAGGTGCACTTCACGCACGCGCGACTGCAGCGCCAGCACCGCCTCGCCATGCATCACGCGCGGCACTTCCGCATGGTGCGTGCCGGTGGTCTGGGTGAGGATGTCGCGCTCCTCGCTTTCGCTCGGGTAGTCGACGCGGATATGCAGCAGAAAGCGGTCGAGCTGCGCTTCGGGCAGC
>JACMKK010000565.1 GCA_014380115.1 Luteimonas sp.
CGACCCGCGCGAATCCCAGGCCGATGCCCTGCTCGACGAACTCAACCGCGAGCGCGGCGGGCAGCTGAAGGTGTTCCTGGGCGCCGCGCCCGGTGTCGGCAAGACCTACGCGATGTTGTCGCGCGCCGCCGAGATCAAGCGCCAGGGCGTCGACGTGGTCGCCGGCGTGATCGAAACCCACGGCCGCGTCGAAACCGCCGCGCTCCTGAGCGGGCTGGAGGTGCTGCCGCGCAAGCAGATCGAATACCGCGGCCATCGCCTCGAGGAATTCGACCTGGATGCCATGCTGGCGCGCAAGCCACGGGTTGCGCTGGTCGACGAGCTGGCGCATCGCAACGTCCACGGCAGCCGTCACGAGCGCCGCTGGCAGGACGTGGTCGAACTGCTCGATGCCGGCATCGACGTCTACACCACGATCAACATCCAGCACCTGGAAAGTCTCAATGATGTCGTGCACCGGATCACCGGCGTGCGCGTCAGCGAGACCGTGCCGGACGCGGTGTTCGACCGCTTGCGCGACATCGTTCTGGTCGACCTGCCGCCACGCGAACTGATCGAGCGCCTGAAGGAAGGCAAGGTCTACGTGCCGGAACACGCTGCGCAGGCGCTGCAGGCGTTCTTCTCGCCGTCCAACCTGACTGCGCTGCGCGAACTGGCGATGCAGACCACCGCCGACCGCGTCGACAACGACCTGCGCGAGACCCAGATCGCGCGTGGCCTGCCGGGCGTGCCCTTGCGTCGCGCCGTGCTGGTGGCGATCGACGGCCTCGGACAATCGGAATACCTGGTGCGTGTCGGACGCCGCCTCGCAGAGCGCCGCGATGCGCCGTGGACGGTGGTCACCGTACAGACCGGCGCCGCCGCGGGCGAAGCGCAACAGAAGGAACTCGATGCCGCATTCGCGCTCGCGCGCCGGCTCGGCGGCGACGCTGCAGTGCTGCATGGCGACAACGTCGTCGATGCGCTATTGGAATACGCCGGACGCAACGGTGTGTCGGCGATCATGCTCGGCCGCACCCGCGAGCGCCCGTTCGCCCGCATGTTCAATCGCACGCTCACGCAGCAGCTGATCCAGTATGGCGCGCATTTCGAGTTGACCATCGTCAACACGCCGGAGGCGCGCGCGAAATCGCGGCGTCGGCTGCGCGAGGGCGGTGGTCGCAAGAAGGCCAGTGACTATGCCATCGCGGCGCTGGGTGCGGCGCTCGCGGTCGGCGTGGCCGCGCTTGCCGAGCGCATGGTCGGACTCGACGACCTGTCGATGATCTTCATCGTGGCGGTGCTGATCGTCGGCGCGCGCACGCGCATGTCGGCGGCGGTGCTCGCGGCGTTGCTGTGCTTCCTCGCCTACAACTTCTTCTTCATCGAGCCGCGCTTCACTTTCTTCATCGGCGCCAGCCAGGGCGTGACGACGGTCGTGCTGTTCCTGGCCGCGGCGCTGGTCGCCGGACGCCTGGCTTCGCGCTTGCGCGCGCAGGTGGTGGCGTTGCGCGCGGCTAACGCGAACGCGAGCGTGCTGCAGTCATTGGGGCGGCAGCTGTCGACTGCCGCGGATCGCGGCGAAGTGTTGAAGGCGGGAAGCCGGGCGTTCAAGGCCACCCTCGGCGCGGATTGCTGGATCCGCGTTGGCGATGAAGAGCATCCTCGCGTGGGCATGGAAGCGAAGACAGCGCTTGCGCTTACCGACAAGGATCGCGCTGCGGCCGACTGGGCGCAGCGCCACGGTCAGCCCGCCGGACGCTTCACCGACACCCTGTCGGGTTCGGCCTGGTGGTTCCTGCCGCTGCATGGCGAGCGCGAGACGATCGGCGTGCTCGGTCTGCACTTCGGCGATGCGCCGCCGTCGACCGAATGGCGCCGCATCGCCGAGGCCATGGCCGAGGACATCGCGCAGGCGCTCGAACGCACGCGACTGGTCGGCGACCTGGAAAGCGCCCGCGTCAGCGGCGAAACCGAACGCCTGCGCTCGGCGCTGCTGTCGTCCGTGTCGCATGACCTGCGTTCGCCGCTGGCCTCGATCATCGGCGCGGCCAGCAGCCTCGACAATTACGCCGCGTCGATGAACGCAGAGGACCGCCACAGCCTGCTCGATACCATCCGTCTCGAAGGCGAACGCCTCGACCGTTACATCCAGAACCTGCTCGACATGACCCGCCTTGGACACGGCGGCCTGACCCTCAATCGCGACTGGATCGGCGTCGACGAGCTGATCGGCTCGGCGACAACACGATTGCAGCGTTATCAACCGAACACGCGGTTCGAGATCGAGATCGCGGACGGCCTGGCCCCGATCTGGGTCCACCCCGCATTGGTCGAACAAGGCTTGTTCAACGTGCTCGAGAATGCAGCGAAGTTCTCGCCGTCCGACGAACCGGTCACGATCGAAGCACGCGATGTCGATGGTCAGTTGCGAATCGATATTCGCGACGGCGGCCCCGGCATCCCGGAAGAGGAGCGCAAACGCATCTTCGATCTGTTCTATAGCGTCGAACGCGGTGATCGCGGTCGCGAGGGGACCGGCTTGGGCCTGACCATCAGCCAGGGCATGATCGGCGCCCATGGAGGCAGTGTCGAGGCGTTGCCGGGCCCGGGCGGGCGTGGCACCACGATCCGCATTACGCTGCCCCGCTACGAGCCACCAGGGCCAGCCACTGCATGAGCGACCCTCGCCACGACGATGCCCCTTCAGCGCCGCCCGTGCGCGTGCTGGTGGTGGACGACGAACCGCAGATCCGCAAGTTCCTCGAGATCAGCCTGCGTGCGCAGGGCTACCACGTGGAGACTGCGGATAGTGGTAGCAGTGGGCTGGAAGCCATGGCCACGCGCGGCGCCGATCTGTTGATCCTCGACCTCGGCCTGCCTGACCGTGACGGTCAGGATGTGCTGCGTGAACTACGGCAATGGTCGCAGGTGCCGGTGATCCTGCTCACCGTGCGTGCCGGCGAAGCCGAAAAGGTCGCGGCACTCGATGCCGGCGCCAACGATTACGTCACCAAGCCCTTCGGCGTTCAGGAGTTGATGGCGCGGATACGGGCATTGCTGCGCTCGCACGC
>JACMKK010000566.1 GCA_014380115.1 Luteimonas sp.
GTAGGCGGCGTTGGATTTTGCGGTGCTCGCGAGATAGATGACGAGTTGCGCTAGCGCAAGTTCTCCTTCGGGACTGCCGAGGCGATCATAGGTTTCCCAGGACTCGATCGCCATCTGCAGCGCGCGTGGATCGGCGAGGCCGACGTCCTCCACCGCCATGCGCGTGAGTCGGCGCGCCAGATAGATCGGGTCGCAGCCGCCATCGAGCATGCGCGCGAGCCAGTACAGCGCGGCATCGGGATTGGAACTGCGCACCGACTTGTGCAGTGCGGAGATCTGGTCGTAGAATTGCTCGCCGCCCTTGTCGAAACGGCGCGTGCGGTCGGCCAGCACCTGCTCGAGGATCGAGTCGGTGATCGCATGGTGCCCGGGTGCCGTGCCCTCCCCTGCCCCGGACTCGCCGGCGAGTTCCGCCGCGATTTCGAGCAAGGTCAGCCCGCGCCGTACGTCGCCGTCGGCGGCGGTTGAGACCAGGCGCAGTTGGTTTTCTTCGACCTGCAGGCCGCGTCCGCCGAGTCCACGTTCGCTGTCGGCCAGCGCATGCTTCAAGGCCGCGAGGATGTCGTCCACCGACACCGCCTCCATCACGTGCACGCGGCAGCGCGACAGCAGCGCAGAGTTCAACTCGAACGAGGGGTTCTCGGTGGTCGCACCGACGAACACGATGGTGCCGCGCTCGATGTGCGGCAGGAAGGCATCTTGCTGCGTCTTGTTGAAGCGGTGCACCTCGTCGACGAACAGCACCGTGCGGCGGCCCTCGGCGAAACGGTGCGCGGCTTCGGCCAGCACCTGTCGCACGTCGGGCAAGCCGGAAAGCACGGCGGAGATCGCGCGGAAATCGGCGTCGGCGTACTTCGCCAGCAGCAGCGCAAGCGTGGTCTTGCCGCAGCCCGGCGGACCCCAAAGGATCATGGAATGCACGTTGCCGCCTTCGATCGACAGGCGCAACGCGGAACCCGGCGCGAGCAGGCGCCGCTGCCCGACCATCTCGTCGAGCGTGCGCGGACGGATGCGCTCGGCGAGCGGACGCAGGGCGTCGCGATCGACAGTCAGCAGATCGGGTTCGGACGGCAGGGATCGGGAGGGACGCGGGCGTGCCAAGGTGCGGATCGACAGGTCGGAAGATGCCGCCACACGATACCAAGATGCCGTCGCGAGCGATGCGAGGGGCGATGCCGCACCTGGCGCGAAATCAGCCGCCTGCGATGGCGGTTTCGGCGCTCCAGTTCGCCGCGCTGCCGAGTTCGTAATTGACCCGGAGCCAGGCATTGTCGCGTCGGTCGTATAGGGCCTCGACCTGCGCCGGGGTCGTGCCTTCGCGGCCGAAGTCGGCGATTCCGCTCGCGCTGATGCGCAGGTAGCGTTTACCGGCCTCGACCGTGGTGATGCGATCGAGCTGCAGGCGCACGGCCTGGTTGCCGAATTCCTTGCCGAGCAAGCCGACGACGTTTTCGTCGAGCTGGCGGACCAGCAGCGAATCGTTCGGCACCTCGCGTTCGCTGGTCGAGATCCCGCCCAGCGTGAGCTCGGGATAACTCGCATTGCCCAGGCTGGTGTCGTAAAGCGTGCGAAAACGGAATCCGATCCAGTCCTGGTCGCCGCCGATCTGCAGCCTGCCTTCGCCGCTGACGATGCGGTCGCGGATGCTCGAGGGCTGCACGTCGAGTTTGTCCAGCTTGATCGACACCGTACGCCCGTCGAACTGTTCCGACAGCGCGCCGACCACGGCCGCCGCGACCGCGCTGTCCAGCGCCTCGCGGCCTGCGGCTGGCGATTCCGCGCTGCTCCCGA
>JACMKK010000567.1 GCA_014380115.1 Luteimonas sp.
CGGCACGCTGACGTCCTGGAAGACTTCGGCAGGGCCGCTGAAATCGATCGCGTTGGCATGTTCGGTGATGACGAGGGCGACGCCGATCCGCGCATCGGTGGCGGCCTTGGGCGTACGCCACTGCTCGCCGGCTTGGCACAGCAGCGGGAACACGCAGGTCAGGACCAGGGCACTGACAAGTAATGCACGGCGGACGCGCATCGGAAGCTCCTGGTGGGGTTGTCGCCCATACGATCGGCCCAGGCGCCGGCGTGCGTCGGACCTGGAACGGCTGAATCCGGACCTGGTCTGCCGCAGCGCGCATCGCGACACTGCTGTTGCCCCCTTTGAAAAAGGGGGCGCACGGCGCGCAGCGCCGGGGCGGGGGATTTGCTTTTCGCGGGAAGCCGGATGAGCACGTCACGAAGATCAAAAGCAAATCCCCCGTCGTGCGCTGCGCGCCCGCCTGCCCCCGTTGCAAAGGGGGCGCCACCGCGGAGCGCGAGCGGCGAACGCCAAGTGGCAGCCCATCCAATGGCCCGGGCGCCATGCCGCGGCCGGTGCCAAGATCGAATCCGCCACGGCCCGCGGGAGCAGCGCGATGAAACGGACGATCGGCGTTCTCGGCTACGAGGGCGTCAACGCGCTCGACGTGACCGGACCGGCCGAGGCGTTCGCCGTGGCGGCACAACGCGACGCCGCCGGCAGCAGCAAGCGCTGCTACGACATCGTCGTGGTCGGTGCCACGCTGGATGCGTTCGCCTCGGAGTCGGGGATCGTCTTCAGGCCGCATGTCGACCTGCAACACGCACCGGCCTTCGACACGATCATCGTCCCGGGCGGTGCCAGCTTGCGCACGGGTGCCTGCGGTGCCGTCTTCGATCATTGGTTGCAACAGCGCGCCGACGACACGCGGCGCGTCGCTTCGGTCTGCACCGGCGTCTACGGCCTGGCGCGCGCGGGCCTGCTCGACGGCCGGCGCGTCAGCACGCATTGGCGTTACGTGCAGGACCTGCGCGAACGCTATCCGTCGCTGCTGGTCGACAGCGATGCCTTGTTCATCAAGGACGGCAGCTTCTACACCGCGGCCGGCGTCACCGCGGGCATCGACCTCGCGCTCGCACTGATCGAGGAGGATCACGGCTCGCAGCTGGCCTTGTCGGTCGCGCGCGAGATGGTGGTCTATCTGAAGCGCACGGGTGGCCAGGACCAGTACTCCGAGCCACTGCAGTTCCAGACCCGCGCCGTCGACGCATTCGACGGCCTCATGGCGTGGATGGTGTCGCACCTGCACCAGGATCTGTCGGTCGACAGGCTCGCCGAACGGGCGCAACTGGGCGCACGCCATTTCAGCCGCCGCTTCAAGTCCGTGTTCGGCGCCACGCCTGCCGATTTCGTGCTCTCGCTACGCATGGCGGAAGGCCGGCGGCGCCTGTTGCTGCCGCGCAGCAACGTCGACCATATCGCCAATTCGCTCGGCTTTGGCAGCGGGCAGGCGTTCCGTCGCGCGTTCGAGCGGCACTTCGGGTTGTCGCCGAAGGCCTATCGCGATCGCTTCGGCGGTTGAGCGGAAACAAACCCGGCGTATCCTGATGCCCCGACCGCGACAGGATTCCCGATGTCCGTCCAGACCTACGCCGGCAGCTGCCATTGCGGCAACGTCAAGTTCGAGGCCGACATCGACCTCAGCGCAGGGACCGGCAAGTGCAACTGCTCGTTCTGCAGCAAGACCCGCAACTGGAGCGCCACGATCAAGCCCGAAGCGTTCCGCTTGCTCAGCGATGCCGACGCCACCATCGATTACCAGTTCAACACCCAAAGCACGCATTGGCCGTTCTGCAAGACCTGCGGCGGGCGGCCGTACGGGGAGGGCGATATCCCCGAAGCCGGCGGCAAGTTCGTCACGCTGAGCGTGACTGGTCTCGACGGGCTCACCGCGCAGCAACTCGCCGACCTGCCGGTGCGTTACTGCAACGGCCGCGACAACGACTGGTGGCATGAAGTGAGCGATGTCGAGAAGCGTTACCTCTGAGGCCGCTACGATGGCACAGGCCGAGGATGTGGTCGCGTTCTGGCGCGAAGCCGGTTACGACAGATGGTTCGCGCGCGACGACGCCTTCGATAGCGAGTTCCGCGTGCGTTTCCTCGATGCGCACTTCGCCGCCGGGCGGCGCGAGTTCGAAGCTTGGATGGAAAGCGCCGAGGGTGCCATGGCGCTGATGATCCTGCTCGACCAGTTGCCGCGCAACGCATTCCGCAACAGCGCGCATGCTTACGCGACCGATTCCCTGGCCAGGCATTACGCAAGGCGCGCCATCGCGGCGGGCTTCGATGCGCAGATCGATCCGCTGCTGCGCGTGTTCTTCTACATGCCATTCGAGCATTCCGAGGAGGCCGCCGACCAGTCGCGTTCGGTCGAACTCGCCGCCGCGCTCGACGAGAACTACATGAAGTACGCCGTCGCGCACCGCGACGTCATCGTGCGCTTCGGACGCTTCCCGCATCGCAACCGCGCGCTCGGACGCGACAACACGCCGGATGAACAAGCCTGGCTCGACGCCGGCGGCGGCTTCGGCTGACGTAGGGCGGGCCCAGGCCCGCCGCTCTGATCTCAATACCGCGAAATCGACGAATCCACATCGAGCGCCCAAGCCTCGATCCCACCGACAATGTTGTAGACCTCGCCGAACCCTTGCGCGCGAAAGTATTCCGCCGCCTGCGCGCTGCGCCCGCCGTGGTGGCACAGGAAAGCGAGCGGCATGTGCTTCGGCAAAGCCAGCAGCCGCTCCAACCCGCCAGCCTCGAGCCCGTCATGCGGCACCGCGATCGCGGCCAGCGCCCGTTCCTGCGGCGGACGCACATCGACGACCGTTACCGTGCCGGCGCGCACGCGCGCATCGGCATCGGCAGGTGTAAGTGAGCGCATCGGCGGGGCGTTCAGCAACGTGTTCATGCGGTCATTCTAGCAACGCGTGGCATCATGCCGGCATGACAACGCCGGCCGAAATGCTGCATCGCGTGCCGCGCCATCCGCACGCGTGGCTGTGGGTGCTGCTGTTGTCGCAGGCGTTGGTCGCGCTCGCGTGGTGGCAGTGGGGCTGGCGCATCGGCCTGCCGCTGATGATGGCCACGCACCTGGTGTTCTGCTGGGGCGTGCTGTGGCCGCAATCGCGCTTCTACGGCCCGGTGCTGACGCGCCTGCCGATCGCCGACAAACGCGTTTGGCTGACGATCGACGATGGCCCGTCCGACGACACGCTCGCAATCCTCGATGAACTCGATGCGCATGGCGCAAAGGCGACGTTCTTCGTCGTCGGCAAGCGCGCCGCCGCGCGGCCGGAGCTCGTGCGCGAGATCGCACGCCGCGGCCACACGCTCGGCAACCATAGCGCGACGCATCCCTCGGCCTGGTTCTGGATGCTGCCGCCGCGGCGCATGGCGCGCGAGATCGCCGATGCGCAAGCGACGCTGCAGGCGATCAGCGGACACGCGCCACGCTGGTTCCGCGCGGTGGTCGGGATGGCCAATCCGTTCGTGTCCGCACCGCTGCGGATGCACGGCCTGGCGCGCGTGGCCTGGAACGCGCGCGGGTTCGATGCGGTGGAGGCGAATGCCGAACGCGTGGTCTCGCGCATCGAGCGCGGCTTGGCACCTGGCGCGATCGTGCTGCTGCATGAGGGCGCGCGGCATGGGCGGAATGTCGAGACGATTGCGCGGTTGCTGCAGCGCATGCAGCTATTGGGGTATGGCACGGTGTTGCCGGAGGCGTTGGAAGCTGGCGCTGATCCCCGAGTGCCAGAAGATTCGAATGTGCCGGAGGTGCCAGCAACCCATAGCCCCCTTTGAGAAAAGGGGGCAGGCGCCTGCGCAGCAGGTGACGGGGAATTTGCTTTTGGCGCGATGGCTGGCCAATGGTTTTGGACACTACGCCTGTACGACCGCGATATCAGCCGATGACCTTGCGTCGGCGCCATGAGCTTCGCGCCAAAAGCAAATCCCCCGCCGCGCTTCGCGCGTCTGCCCCCTTTTGCAAAGGGGACGAATGCCTCGCCACGCGCGCAGCAATGACGCGTAGCCGCCGCGTCGGAGGCTAGGTGCTGTCCCGCTCCGCCACCACCAGCCAGTTGTTGAACGGTGTGCTGCCATACAACGGCGCGAATGTGGTCACCAGTCCCGCGCCTTCCAGTAGCCCACGCAGGCCTGCGGCATCCGGATAGGTCTTGGGAACCGACTGCATCCAGCCGATCAGGTTGGCGAGCCGATCGGTGACGCGCGTGGTGTGGCCGCGGCGCGTGCCGTCGTCCAGGCCGGTGCGGATCACCAGTCGTGCGCCAGGCGTCAGCATCGCAACGACGTGTTCGAGCAGACCCAACTGCGCATCGGCGGACAGATATTGCAGCACGTCGAGGATGGCGACGCTGCCGCGGTGCTCCGGCAGCATCAGTGCAAGATCGGTCACTTCAAAACGTGCCTGCGGCAGGCCAGCCTTCGCCGCCGCACGGCGCGCGCGCGCGATCTTCGCCGCATCGTTGTCGATGCCGTGGTAGGCGAGCGGCTGCCCGTCGTGGTGCAGCGCATGCGCGAGCAACCCCAACCCGCAGCCGAGATCGAGCAGCGGCGCATCGCTGCCGCGCAACGCGTCCAGCACGCCGCTATAGAGCGGATCGCTGCCGAGCTTGGCGCGCGCGTAGTAGTAGTCCCAGCGGTTGCCGAACGGATGGCGCGGCAGGTAGGCGCGCGCGATGCGCAGGCCGATGTCGCGACCGAGCGGGCGCGTCGCGGCGGTGCCGGCCACGAAGTCGCCGTCTTCCACGGCCGTCATGGCGTCGCCAGTGCCTTGCGTGCGACCGGCAGCGCCAGCCGCGTCCACTCGGCGTACATCGCGGCCGACGGA
>JACMKK010000568.1 GCA_014380115.1 Luteimonas sp.
GGCGGTAGACGCAGCGCACGCTCGCCGCGCCCAGCCGCACCGCGCTGCGCACGCAGTCCATGCCGGTGTCGCCGCCGCCGAGCACGACCACGCGGCGGCCGTGCAGGTCGGGCAGCTGCACATGGTCTTCCCAGCCTGCGATCGGTCGACCGGCGGCATCGTCGCCGACCACGATGCGTCCGTTGTGCACGAGGAACGGCAGCGCCGGCAACACGTTGGCGAGGTCCTGGCCGGGCAGGCCGCCGTCGGTGTAGCGGTAGCTGCCGAGGCCGAGGAAGACCGCGTCGTAGTCGGCGAGCAAGGCGTCGAGGCCGATATCGCGGCCGACTTCGACACCGAGACGGAACTCGACGCCCATGCCGGTGAGGATCTCGTGGCGCGTCGCCATCACCGAACGGTCGAGCTTGAAGCTAGGAATGCCGAACTGCAGCAACCCGCCGATCTTCTCGTAGCGGTCGAACACGGTCGCGGCGATGCCGACGCGCGCGAGGCGATCGGCGCAGGCCAGGCCCGCGGGACCGGCACCGACTACGGCGACGCGCTTGCCGGTCGGGGTCACGCGCGACAGATCCGGCCGCCAGCCATCGGCGAGGGCGGCATCGACGATGTATTTTTCGACCGCGCCGATCGTCACCGCGCCGAAACCGTCGTTGAGCGTGCACGCGCCTTCGCACAGGCGATCCTGCGGACAGACGCGGCCGCAGACCTCGGGCAGCGGGTTGGTTTCGTGGCACAGATCGGCGGCCTCGTGGATGCGGCCTTCGCGCGCGAGTTCGAGCCAGTCCGGAATGGCGTTGTGCAGCGGGCAGCCCCAGGAGCAATAGGGATTGCCGCAATCGAGGCAGCGCGCGGACTGCTGCTTGGCGTCGTCGCCGGTGAACTGGCCGTAGAGCTCGTTCCAGTCGCCGGACTTGCGCAGCGCGATCGGCACCTGCCGCGGCATGCGGCGCGGCGTGTCGATGAACTCGAAAGTTGTTTTCTTGCTCATGCTTGCCTTGCCTCGCGCTGGAGCAAGAGCAAAGTCAAACGCAAATCTCCCCCTGCCCCCTCTTTTTCAGAGAGGGGAACAGCCCGCATCGGCGGCTGTGTCATCGTCGGAAAGACTTCCAGCGCGCGGCGCGCAACTGGCAGCCAGCACCCCGCTTTTTCCCCCTTTGAAAAAGGGGGACACAGGGGGATTTGCCCTTCTCGATGAGCGATCACCATCACGCCGCCCGCCGCAAATCATCCGCCAGCGACTCCAGGCTCGCCGCCTTCGGCTTCACCAGCCAGAACTTGCCGAGGAAATCGCGAAACTCGTCGAGGATGCGCTGCGCCCAGACGCTGCCGGTCAGGCGCGCGTGCGTCTCGAGCAGGTCGGTCAGGTGCGAGCGGTGGTGCTCGAAGCCCTCGTGGTTGATGCGCAGGATGTCGACGAGCTCGTGGTTGTAGCGATCGACGAAATCTCGCTCGAGGTCGAGCACGTAGGCCATGCCGCCGGTGAAGCCGGCGCCGAAGTTGAGGCCGGTGCGGCCGAGCACCGCGATCGTGCCGCCGGTCATGTACTCGCAGCAGTGGTCGCCGACGCCTTCGACGACAGCGGTTGCGCCGGAGTTGCGCACCGCGAAACGCTCGCCGGCCTGGCCCGCGGCATACAGTTCGCCGCCGGTCGCGCCGTACAGACAGGTGTTGCCGAGGATCGGTGACTCGTGCGTGTTCCAGCGCGCGCCGCGCGGCGGCCGGATTACGATGCGGCCGCCGGCCATGCCCTTGCCGGCGTAGTCGTTGGCTTCGCCATTGAGTTCGAGCAGCAGGCCATCGGCGAGGAAGGCGCCGAAGCTCTGTCCGGCGCTACCGTCGAAATGCAGCGCCAGCGGCGCGGCAGCCATGCCGTGGTTGCCGTGCGCGCGCGCAACGGTGCCGGCGAGGCGTGCGCCGATCGCGCGATCGGTATTGCCGATCGGATAGGCGAAGCTGCCGCCGCGCTGGTGTGCGATCGCGTCGGCGA
>JACMKK010000098.1 GCA_014380115.1 Luteimonas sp.
CGAGCTTGGCGATCGCGCGCACGCAGGCGAGCTTCATCGCCTCGTTGATTTCCGTGGCGCCGACATCGAGCGCGCCGCGGAAGATGTACGGGAACCAAAGCGCGTTGTTGACCTGGTTCGGATAGTCCGAACGGCCGGTGGCGACGATGCAATCGGGACGCACGGCCTTCGCGGCCTCCGGCAGGATCTCCGGATAGGGATTGGCCAGCGCGAGGATGATCGGCTTGTCCGCCATCGTCGCGACCATCTCCGGCTTGAGCACGCCGCCGGCAGACAGACCGAGAAAGATGTCGGCACCGTGGCAGATGTCGGCCAGGGTGCGCTTGTCGGTATCGCGCGCGTAACGCGCTTTGTTTCCCGTACATCTTCCGCGGCGCGCTCGATGTCGGCGCCACGGAAATCAACGAGGCGATGAAGCTCGCCTGCGTGCGCGCGATCGCCAAGCTCGCGCGCATGGAATCATCCGACCTCGGCAGCGCCTACGCCGGCGAAGTGCCGGTCTTCGGCGCCGATTACATCATCCCGCGGCCGTTCGACCCGCGCCTGCTGATGATGCTGGCGCCGTGCGTGGCGCAGGCGGCGATGGAGTCCGGCATCGCGCTGCGGCCGATCCCGGACATGGTGGTCTACAAGGAAAAACTCGGCCAGTTCATCTATCGCACCGGGCTGGTGATGAAACCGGTCTACGAGCGCGCGCGCAGCGACAAGCAGCGCGTGGTCTATGCCGAAGGCGAGGAAGAAACCGTGTTGCGCGCCGTACAGACCGTGATCGACGAGCAGCTCGCACAACCGATCCTGATCGGCCGTCCCGACGTCATCGAAACGCGCATCGAGCGCCTCGGCCTGCGCATGCGCCCGGGCGTCGACTTCGACCTGACCAATATCAACGACGATCCGCGCTTCAACGATTACTGGCAGCAGTACCACGCACTCACCGAGCGTCGCGGCGTGACGCCGGCCGCGGCCAAGAACCTGCTGCGCTCGCGGCCGACGCTGATCGCGGCGCTGATGGTCGAGCGCGGCGAAGCCGATGCGCTGATCTGCGGCCTGGTCGGCCGCTTCCACAAGAAGCTCGGTTACCTGCGCAGCGTGTTCGGGCTCGATCCCGGCGTGCAGAGCACCTCGGCGATGACCGGCGTGATCAACGACCGCGGCGTCTGGTTCTTCCTCGACACGCACGTGCAGCTCGATCCGAGCGCCGAGCAGATCGCCGACAGCACGCTGCAGGCGACGTATCGGCTCAAGTTGTTCGGCATCGAGCCGAAGGTCGCGCTGCTGTCGCACTCGAATTTCGGCAGCCACGACAACGCCTCGGCGGCGAAGATGCGCAAGGTGCGCGAGATCCTCAAGTCGCGCGTGCCCAAGCTCGAGGTCGACGGCGAGATGCAGGGCGACACCGCCTGGGACGAGCCGCTGCGCCAGCGGATGTTCCCGAACACCACGCTCCACGGCCGCGCCAACCTGTTCGTGATGCCGAACCTCGATGCCGCCAACATCACCTACAACATGGTGCGCGTGATGACCGACGGCGTCGCGATCGGCCCGATCCTGATGGGCATCGACCAGCCCGCGCACGTGCTGACGCCGGCCTCGTCACCGCGACGCGTGGTCAACATGACCGCGCTGGCGGCGGTCGATGCACAAATCCGCAAGGCGCTGCACGCCGGGAAGTAGTCCGGCGGACGAGCGTCGAGGGTGAGGGCGCGCGTCGAGCGCGCAGCGCCGTTGCCATTACCTTCTCCCGTCTGCGGGAGAAGGAGGCGCGCAGCGCCGGATGAGGGTGCGGCTGTTGGCGAAAGATCGCGTCTGCCAGAACATCGCTCCGCCACGCACCCTCACCCCAGCCCTCTCCCGCAAGCGGGAGAGGGAGCCAAGTCCAAGCGCGAACCCGCTGTTGCCTTCTCCCGCCTGCGGGAGAAGGAGGCGCGCAGCGCCGGATGAGGGTGCGGCTTTACCTGCCGCACCAACCTGCTGGCTTCCCGCCTCCGCGACGCACCCTCACCCCAACCCTCTCCCGCAAGCGGGAGAGGGAGCGGAGCCGAGCGTCTAATGACGCGTCAAGCCCCGCACTGAAGTTTCAAGGCCCTGCGCCACGGACACAGACGATGGCGACAACAGCACCGGCGACGCCTGATGCGTTCCGCGCAGCAAGGCGTGCCGAACCGCCTGCTCGTCCGCCGGCGCAAGATCGCCGAGCAACTCGATCACCCCCGCCACCAGCGTGCCCAACGGCAACCCGTCGCGATACACCACGCGCGCGCCGAGCACGCGCGGCACCTTGCCGCCCGGCAGCAGCGTGCCGACGAGGTTCAGCGGATCGAGCGCCGACAGCACCAGCAAGGCACCGTCGTGCGACCGCTTGCGGATCGCGCGCAGCACGGCGATCGCGTCCGGCAACGCGAACTGCTCGCCCGACAGCCCGGCGACGAAACGGCCACCGCGGATCTCGCCGCGCGCTTCGAGCCGGTGGTAGACGCGCAGCAACTCGCGCCACGGCGGCAGCCACGCGGCCTCGCGTTCGAGCAGGCGCCAGCAGACGACGCCGTAGCGTTGCAGCAGCGTCAGGGCGATGTGTTCGACGGCGGCAGCGTCGTTCTTGCGCGGAGCGACGACACCGTTACTCTTCCGCTCGAAAGTGACCCTGTTGCTTTTCCGCTCGTCATTCCCGCGCAGGCGGGAACCCAGTGACTTGGCGTTGGCATCGGCAGTGAGAGCGAAAGTCGCTGGGTCCCCGCCTTCGCGGGGATGACGATCAATGGCAGCCGCAGCACGCCGCGTCAGCGTCCAACGTCCCGCGCCTTCGATGCCGAACACCGATGCACGTCGTCCACGCCGCGGGTTGGCGGTAGGACGCTTCGATCCCGGCACCAGCAGCGCACGCAACCCCGCGAAGCTGTCGCAGGTAATGCGCCCACGCGCCACCAGTTCGGCCAGCACGTCCTCGAGTTCGGTGCGCAACAGATGCGCACCCTGCAGCAGTTCGTCGAAGAACGATGCACCGTGCCCATGCAGAAACTCGACCACGAGCTCGGCGCGCGACGACAACGGTGCCTCGTCATCCGGCGCGCTCGCGGCGACACCGCTCCACAAGGCCAGCTGCCGGCGCGGCAGCAACACAATCGGCGTGCTGCGCACGGTCTTGCCGCCGCCGGCATCGACCGTGCTCGCACGCAGCCGCGCCCAGGTGATGTGGCCAGTCGTGCACAGGTCGTCGAGCCAGGTCGGCGTGTAATCGGTCACGCGCGCCAGCAGGACCGCTTTCTCCCACGCCGCCGCGGGCGCTTCGAAGCCTTCCAGTTGCGCCAGCACGCCGACCAGCGCCTCGGGCCCGCTCATGCGCGTGGCCGGCGACACGTGCTGCCAGTCGCACAGGAAACGCATGAAGTCGCGCGGCTCGACCGGTTCGATCTCGCGCCGCAGCCGGCCGATCGTGTAGCGATGGATGCGCGCGAGCAGGTGGCGTTCGCACCACTCTTCGGCGCTGTCGCCCTGCGTCGCCGCGGCGGTAAAGCGGCCGCGCATGACGTAACCCTCGCTTTCCAGGCGGAGCAGCGCGCCTTCGATGTCGGAAGTCGACACGCCGAGCGGCTGTGCCAGCGTCGCCGCCGGCAGCGGGCCGAAACCAGACAGGCGCGAGCGCGCGAGTTCGAGCAAGGCGTCTTCGCGAGCCCATGGCTGGTTCGCGTATTCGGCCGGCGCTTCGATCGCCGGTTGCAGCACCACCGCGTCGAACAAAGCCTGCAGTTGCG
>JACMKK010000569.1 GCA_014380115.1 Luteimonas sp.
GACGCATCTCGTCGCGATCTCCGGCTTCCACGTCGGCCTCGTCGCCGGATTCTTCGCACTGCTCGCGAACGGACTGTGGCGCTGCCTACCCTCGTTCGGACGGCGCGTGCCGCGAGCGCAGGCGGCCGCGGTCGCCGCACTAACCGGCGCCGCGCTCTACACCGCCGTAGCTGGCTTTGCGCTGCCGACCGTGCGCACGATGCTGATGATCGCCGTGGTCGTGGTCGCACTGCTGTCGCGGCGGGTGCAGCGTGCGGTCGACGCGCTGGCGCTGGCGGTGATCGCGGTATTGCTGGTCGATCCGCTCGCGATCCTCGGAGCCGGCTTCTGGCTCAGCTTCGCCGGTGTGGCTTGGTTGGTGTGGTGCATGCCAACCCGGCACGCAAAAGAAACACGCGGCGCGTGGTTGCGGGCGTTTCTGTCCGCGCAGGGCGTGGCCACGCTCGGCTTGCTGCCGTTGAGCGCGATGCTGTTCGGACAGGCCTCACTGGCCGGGCCATTCGCGAACCTGATCGCGATTCCCTGGTGGAGCCTGGTGGTCGTGCCGCTGGCGTTGCTCGGCACCGCGCTGGAGACGATGCACGCGGATTGGGGCGCCTGGGCCTGGCGGCTTGCCGCGGCGGCATTCGATCCGAGCTGGTCGTTGTTCGAGCGCCTCGCCCACAGCCCCTTTGCCCTGTGGTGGCTACCGGAGCCGCGCTGGTTCGCGTTGCCGCTGGCGCTGTTCGCTGCATTCTGGTTGCTGCTGCCGCGTGCGGTGCCGGGCAAGGTGCTGGCGTTGCTGTTGTGGTTGCCGCTGCTGTGGCCGCAACGCGATTTGCCGCGCCAAGGCGAAGCCGAGCTGGTGATGCTCGACGTCGGACAAGGCCTGTCGATGGTGGTACGCACCGCGCGGCACACGCTGCTGTACGACATGGGACCGGCGGTGGTGGATGGTTTCGACGCCGGCGAGCGCGCCGTCGTGCCGGCCCTGCACGCACTCGGCGTGGCAAGGCTCGATGCCGCGGTGATCAGCCACGGAGACAACGACCATGCCGGCGGTTTCGACGCGGTACGTCGGGGACTGCCGCTGGCGAGGACCTTCGCTCCGCACGGCGTGGAGATTGCCGGGACCAGTCCCTGTCTCGTCGACACGTCCTGGCAATGGGACGGCGTGCGCTTCCGCTTCCTGCACCCGCCGCTGCATTTTCCGTATCTCGGCAACGAGGCCAGCTGTGTCCTGCGCATCGAGACCGCGCACGGCGCGATGCTGCTGACGGGCGACATCGGCGAGGTGATCGAGCGCGAGTTGCTGCGTCGCGACCCGCCCTCCGTACGCGCCGAAGTCGTGCAGATCGCCCACCACGGCAGCCGCGGCTCGTCCGATGCCGCGTTCGTCGCTGCGACCCGGGCGCGCATCGGCGTGGTGTCGACGGGCCACGGCAACCGCTTCCGGCACCCGCATCCGGACACGCTCACGCGCTGGCACCGCAGTGGCGCCGAGGTCGTCGACACCAGCCAGGGCGGTGCCCTGAGTATCCGCCTGCAGGCGACCGGGCCCGTGTTCGAACAGCGCCGCGCCGCGCAGCGGCGGTTATGGGACGCCGTGCGGCGGCAGGAGAGGGCGGCTCAGTTATCCTATCGGCCTGAC
>JACMKK010000570.1 GCA_014380115.1 Luteimonas sp.
CGCCGACGTCGCCGCGGTCGAGCAGGGCGCGGATGCGGCCTCCGCTCGCCTCGTCCAGGGCCTGTGCGGCGGGGGTCAGAGCCTGGTCGCCCGCCGCGCCATGGGCGAAGGCGCCTACCACGATGCAGTCGACCGCGACCGAGGCCGGCGCGTCGTGGTTCAGAGTGAATTCGAGGGTCATCAACCAGATTCCGGGGCGTTAATTGAGAGTTCCGTACAATCGAGCGCGGCCCAGTCATTGGGAATGCCGCGTCTTGCCGCGGCCACGTGCCGATTCCGAACCCCGCAGTCTAAAGCAACCCCGCCCGATGCCGAAGCTCGACAGTTATCTGTTCCGCGAATTCGCCCAGGCCACCTTCGCCGCGCTGGTCGTGCTGATGATGGTCAGCCTGGGCGGGATTTTCGCCGACGTGCTCGGCGACATCGCGCGCGGTCGCGTGCCGGCGGGGTTGATGCTGGCGCAATTGGGACTGCAGATCCTCAACTACCTGCCTTTGATCCTGCCGCTGGCGCTGATGATCGGCTTGCTGCTCGGCGTGGGCCGCCTCTACCGCGATTCGGAGATGCCGGTGCTGACCTCGATCGGCGTCGGACCGGTCCGCCTGCTGCGGCCGGTGTTGATGGTGGTGGTGCCATTCCTGGTGGCGATCGGGGCGTGTTCGCTGTGGCTCGGGCCCTGGGCGCAGCGCTATTCGGAAAAGATGATCCAGGAAGGCAACCGCAGCCTGCTGGTCGCCGGACTGGAACCGGGCCGCTTCACCGAACTGCCCGGAGGCGGCGGTGGCGTCGTCTATGTCGGCTCGATGTCCAACGACGGCACACGGCTCAGCCGGGTGTTCGTCTACCGACAGCAGGACGACCGCCTCGACGTCACCACCGCCAAGACCGGCGCCATGACGTTCGAGGGCGACGGCGAGCGCTTCCTCAGGCTCGACGAGGGGTTCCGCGTCGAGGGCCCGATGAACGACGGCAGGGACTTCCGCCTGATGCGCTATGCCAGCAACGACCTGCGCCTGCCCGAAGGCGAGAGGAAACGCCGCGAGAACGACCCGGAAATGTTGCCGACCACCGAGTTGTTCGGCGATGCGCGGCCCGAGGCCAATGCGCAGATCCATGCGCGCATCGCGCCACCGCTGCTGGCGCTGGCTTTCGCGCTGCTGGCCGTGCCGCTGGCGCGCAGTTCGCCGCGGCAGGCGCGCTACGGCCGCATTCTGTTCGGCTTCCTCGCCTATCTGGTCGGCATGAACCTGATGCTGCTCGGCACCGACTGGCTCGGCGACGACAAGCTGCCCGGCTGGATGGGCTTGTGGTGGCTGGTGTTGCCGCTGCTCGCGGTGTCGTCGTGGATGTACCTGCGCGACGGCCGCGTCCGCGCCGGCAGGATCGCGCGCGCGGGCGCGACGGCATGATGCGGACGCCGGCATGAAGCCTTTTCCCAAGATCCACGACGTCTACATCGGCCGCGTTGTGCTCGCCACCGTATTGCTGACCTGGGCGGTGCTGGTCGGACTCGATGCATTGCTGGCGGTGGTATCGCAGATCAGCGATATCGGCCAGGGCGATTATGGTTTCGTCAGCGCGCTGGCGCATGTCGCCTACACCGTGCCGCGTCGCGCGCACATGATGTTCCCGACCGCGGCCGTCATCGGCGCGCTGATGGGGCTGGGCCAGCTGGCGAGTAGTTCCGAGTTGACCGCGTTGCGCGCGATCGGCCTGTCGCGCCGGCGCCTCAGCGTGGCGGTGGCAGGCACGCTGGCGATACTTACCGTGCTGATGATGATCAATGGCGAGACGCTCGGTCCCTGGGGCCAGCGCCGTGCCGATGGCCTGAAGGCATCGGCGAAATCGAAGGACATGATCGTCGCGCAGTACTCCGGCCTGTGGGCACGCGAGGGCGACACCTTCCTCAACGCGCAAAGTGGGCAGGAGCGCAACGACGGCGACGACAGCTGGCTGGAACTCAACGAGGTGCGCCTATACGAGTTCGCCAAGGACGGCCGGCTCGAGTCCATCGCCCACGCCGGCCGGGCCGAGCATCGCCCCAGCGGCTGGCTGCTGCGCAACGTCAAGCGCACCTACTTCGAGGAAAAATCGGTCACGCAAACCGAAGTCATGGAAGAGCGCTGGACTTCGAAACTCGACGCCGCGGCCCTGGCCGCCAGCGCACAGAACATCTCGCGCCCGCGCTATCTCACCGCGGCCGAGTTGCGCAGCAGCATCCAGTACCGCAAGCGCAACGGGCTGGACGCCAGCGAGTTCGAGGAACACTACTGGGGACGCTGGTTCTACCCGATCAACGTGCTGGCGCTGTGCCTGGCGGCGATCCCGTTCGCCTTCGGCACGCTGCGCAGCGGCGGCATGGGCAAGCGCCTGTTCATCGGCATCGTGTTCGCGCTCGGCTTCTGGCTGCTGCAGAACCAGTTCGTCTCGCTCGCCGGCGTCTACAAGTTCGACTACCGCGTCGCCTACCTGATGCCGCCGACGCTGATGCTGGCGATCTCGGCGTATCTGTTCCGGCGACGGTCGGGTTAGGAACGCGGTCCGCGCATCGCACGGCGACGGCATTTTCGCAGCCGCACCGCCTCAAGCGGCACGCCTCGGCAGGCGCCGCAGTCGCGTGCCGCTGCAGCGGTCGTGCCAGGTCAACCGTTCGCGATCGGCCCAGGCCCACCAGAAGCCCGCGCCAGCGAGCAGTAGCGACACGGTGCCGACCAGATAACGCAACACCAGAAAGCGCACGGTGGCAGGCGCGCCATCACGGTCGGCCACGCGCAGGCGCCAAGGCCGCATTCCGAGCGTCTGGCCACCGCGCCGCCAGCTGAGCACGGCATAGACGCCGGTGAGCAGCCAGCACACCAGCCACAGGCTGATCTGTCCAATGCTGAATGCCGCCAACGGTCGGTTGTCGTGCAGCACCGTGAACAGCGCCGCCGTCGCCATCCAGATCGCGACCGCGGGCCACAGGTCGTAGAAC
Organism: Luteimonas sp.; assembly: GCA_014380115.1. Classification (GTDB taxonomy): domain Bacteria; phylum Pseudomonadota; class Gammaproteobacteria; order Xanthomonadales; family Xanthomonadaceae; genus Luteimonas. The sequence continues at coordinate 2,975 of JACMKK010000570.1, forward strand.
AGCGCGAGCATGCGCCAGCCGATCAGTGGCGGCTCTTTCGTTTCGATGACGGCTTCGGTCATCGCCACAGGATAATGGAACCCGCCACGACCCCTGTTGCTAAGCTCGCCGCATGCCATCGACCACGCCTGCCGAACGCCGCGCGCAAGCCATGCGCCAGCCGCCGCCGCCCGAAGCGGACGTGCGCGCGATCGAGGCGTTCATCGATGCGATCTGGGCCGAGAGCGGACTGGCGCGACCGACACTCGATAGTTACCGCCGCGACCTCGAAGGCTTCGCGCGCTGGCGCAACGGCGCCGGCGGCGGGCTCGGCGGTGCCGATCGCGCGTCGCTGTTCGACTATCTCGCCTGGCGCACGCGTGAAGGCTATTCGCAGCGCAGCAACGCGCGGCTGCTGTCGGCCTGGCGCGCGTTCTTCGCGTTACGGCTGCGACTGGGGCTGCGCGGCGACGATCCGACCGCGCTGCTGGAACCGCCCAAGCTGCCGCGATCGCTGCCCAAGGCCCTGAGCGAAGAGCGAATCGAAGCGCTGTTGGCGGCGCCGGACGTGACCACGCCGCTCGGCCTGCGTGATCGCGCGATGCTCGAACTGATGTATGCCGCCGGCTTGCGCGTCAGCGAGCTGGTCGACATGCCATCGACTGCGGTCAACCTGCGCCAGGGCGTCGTCCGCGTGCTCGGCAAGGGCAGCAAGGAACGGCTGGTGCCGTTGGGCGAGGAGTCGCAGCACTGGCTCGAGCGTTACCTGGCGCAAGCGCGGCCGCAGCTCGCCGGCAAGCGCGCGTGCGTGTCGCTGTTCATCGGCACGCGCGGTGCGGCGCCGAGCCGGCAGCAGTTCTGGGTGCTGGTCAAGCGCTATGCGGCCGTGGCCGGCATCGACCCGGCGCGCATCAGTCCGCACGGCTTGCGCCACAGCTTCGCCACGCACCTGCTCAACCACGGCGCCGACCTGCGTGCGCTGCAGATGCTGCTAGGTCACAGTTCGTTGTCGACCACGCAGATCTACACGCTGGTCGCGCGCGAGCAGCTCAAGCGGCTGCATGCCGCACACCATCCACGGGCTTGATGCCGTCCGCGTGGTCGACCGCATGGCCATCTGTGTGGCATGCGTGAAGAGCAGGGGCAGCGGGGCTTCGTGCGAGAATGCGAGGAACCCCGTTCTGCCGCAGTGGTCGAAAGCCTGCGTCCGGCCCGATCTACA
>JACMKK010000099.1 GCA_014380115.1 Luteimonas sp.
ACGCCGGTGTGCATCAGGTAGGTCGCATCCTCGAACTGGATGACCTCCCAGCCCAAGCCGAAGCCGAATCCTTTCGGGCAGTACGCCCGCGTTTGTGCGGCGGCGCAGACTTTGGCCTTGCCCGAAGGCACCTGGATGGTCCTGCGCGCCCGCGCGACATCGTCCGAGAGCGCAGTGTCGTGCATCAGGCTCAGCATGAACGTCGCGTAGTCAGTAGCCGTGCTGTAGACGAGATCCGAGGCGATGTAGTGGCCCGCGATCATGGGCTCGAGCGACTTGCCCGCGACATCGGTGGGGACTGCGATGCGGCCTTCGAACCACGGCCGTCGCGTGTAGGCGGTCTGGCGCATTCCGATGGGATCGAAGACCAGGGTCTGCGCCAGCGTCTCGAAGCCTGCGCCTGTCTTCTTCTCCGTGAAGCGGGCGACATACTCGATCCCCTCGCCGGAGTAACCGTACGCGGCGCCGGGTGCATGCTTGAAGGTCAGCACGCCGCCGGTCTCCCGTCGCCAATTCGCAAAACCGGTCTGGTGACTCAGCGCCAGGCGCGGCGTCAGCAGCTTGTGCCGCTCGTCGTGGGCAATGTCGGGATCGGTCCAGTATCGATACATGGGTTCGTCGAGCGACAAGCGCCCCTGCGAAGCGAGGCGCAACACGACTTCGGCGGAGATCGGTTTGGCCATGGAGGCGATGTTGTACAGGGACGTCGTTGATACCGGCACGCCAGGACTCTGCTCCCCGTACGCTGCGGCCATGACGATCCTGCCATCCTCGATCTGGGCGATCGATACGCTGGGAATGATTTGCTCGGTGAGTAAGGCCGGCACCTCGCGATCCAGTACGGAGCGACGGGCTTCGGGAGCGCGATCGCCGGCACCCGACGTCGTGTGCAGCCTCGTGCAGGCGCTCGACGACAGGACGAGAAGAACGGCACTTAGTACGCGAACCTGATGGATCATGTGCTTCTCCCAGCTGCAGGGCACGCGCACGGACTATGCGCGCGCGAGGTGGATGCGGAAAGTAGGCTGGAGGTTGCAAAGGCCGTGACCAATGAGGGCTCCCATCCACTCGGGAGCGATGCGCTGTTCTGCCGTCGAACGGCACCGACCACCCGATCTCGAAACGGCCGCCTTTCCAGCCGAGCCGCGTTGACCTTGATACAGGGGCTTCGTGTGCACATCCCGACAGGGACAGGAGGGGCCATGCCCGACCTCGACATCTTCGATTTGTTCCCGAATCCCGCGACACCCGACCTCGGCTGCTTCGTACGCCGCAAGCACGGTCTGGAAATCGAACCCTTCAACATCCACGTGGAGTTCGCGCCGTCCATCGACCAGGCCACACCGAGCCAGCAGGCTTATTTCCGCGTGAAATGCGGCAAGGCCGCGTTCCATCAACGCGCGCTCGTGTTCATGACGGTCGACGCCAGCATTCCCGGACCGATCCTGCAGCAGTTCCCTCCGGACTGGGTGCTCGGTGGCGAGCACACCCCGCACCCTTCGGACTGGTTCCGTTTTCCGACACAGACGGGCCAGCGCTTCTACTGGTTCTTCGGCCAGCACCGCAACCCGAACGGTGGCGTGTGGCGTCCCGACGCACACGTCGGACACACCTACGACATCTACGAGCGCGGCACGCTCAGCACGGTCCAGTTCGACGACACCGGCGAAGACCGGGACATGGACGACTTCATCCTCGAAGTCGCCATGGTGAAACGATTCAGGCCAGTCTTCGATCAAGTGGCGGGACAACTGGAAGCGTCCGCGCGCTTCGAAAAAGAACGACTTCCACGTCTGCTCGAGGGCCTGCCGGATCGAAAGGCGCCTTGAAACGAGTGAAGACAATCGAATAACACGGAAGGCCATTGCAAATGGTGTCAGGGCCACATACCTGAAGTGTTTCTGACATCATTTGCAGCGTGCATCAGCGAAGTTCTCGCGCATCACGCATGGCGTCTTCAACTAGACATCAACTCCACGATCCGGCAGGCCATTTCGCGATTGCGCTGCGACAGGCGACGGATCGAATCGAGCAGCCTATTCTCCAACTCGTCCTTCGCGAAGTCGCAGGTCTGGGCGGCGGATTCGAACTCGGCCCCGCTTGGTCGCATCGCCCCCCTGCCCGTCGCCAGCCATTCGAAGCACACGCCCGTGGCCACCGCCACCTGCGCCAGATGGCCGACGCTCGGCGACGTACCGCCGACCTGTTCCCACTGCGCAACCGCGCTTCTGCGCACGCCCACCTGGGACGCGAGCTGCGCCTGCGACAGTCCCGCGGCGCTCCTGCATTGCCGAACACGTACTGGCATCGAGTACATGGCAACACCTCCGAGCACTGCCTCGCCCCGAAAGGGGTAAGCAGTACTGACTCGTCAGGGATTCTGCTGCGCTTTGGTAAAGAAACGCTGTCGCCGACCGGTTTCGGCCAGCGGAAACGACAGGCCGCGAACCTTGGGTGAGAGGAACTGACGCGGCAGCACCCACGGCTGCTATTGCGACCTCCGTCGCATTGTGGGATTCCTGCGCTCGTGCCGCGAGCGGCGATCCCGGCACGCGACATTCGACATTGAAGATGGCCGTTGCCGCGGACTCGGCTGTGCCGCCGGCATTGGGACCCGGGAGAACGCGATGTTCGACTCGATGCGACATCCCGACCCACGGCGATTCCTCGTGCTGGCCATCAGCACCGTCCTGGCCGATCTCGATGCAGGCCCACCCAAGCATCTACTCTGAGAGCGGAGAAACTTGCTCCGCAAGCGAGGCGAAATGAATACGCCCAAGTTTTGCATCGCACTGACACTCGCCTGCACGGCGATCCTGACGGGAGCGCCGGCGCACGGCTTTGCACCCAATCAATCGGCGAGCGAGACCGCCCCGCCTGACGATCTCGATCCACTTACCAGCGAAGAGAAGGTGGAGGCGGAACGGCTCGTGCGTGCCGACCCACGCGCCGCCAAACTGCTTGGCGAGCGTGCCACATTGGCCTCGATCGAGTTCCTCGCGATCAAGAACCGTACCGTCAGACACGCCGACTTGCTGTTCGCTGTTCCAGAGATGGCATTCGGCGCGCGAGCGATTGTGCAACTCGGCGCCAGCCCTTCGATAGTTGAGTTCACGCGCATCGACGCCAGAAGCGTTCCGATGACGCAGGCTGACGTTGAGGAGGCGTGGAACGTTGCTCGCGCGGACAAGGCCTACATGCGAGGCCTGGGCCGAAGTCCCGAGCGGCTCACGCCGGAGGCGCTGCGCATCTACACCGAGGATCGCAGCGACCCCTGCTACCACGGACGCTGCTTCTATCTGATCTTGCGAGACGGCGACTACTACGTGTCGAACGCAAGCGTCATCGTTGATCTGGCAACCAAGCGAGTCCTGTTAGATAGGAGCGCCAAGTGATGCGTACCGTTTACCTTTCTGCCCTCCTTGGCATCGCGCTGTTGTCGATGGCGAACACGTCCGCGGCGCAATGTTCCGCACCCTACCTCGTTGAGCAGGCGTTTCCCGTGAACGGACCCGAAGAGACGCGCTGGCGGATCTGCTGGCAAAGCCAAGGCAAGCACGGCCTGGTGATCACCGCAGCCTTCTTCCGGAAGTCTCCGAACGCCCCGTTCCTGCGCGTGTTCTGGGACGCCAGGCTCGGTGAAATTTTTGTTCCCTACCACCCAGGCAACCCACGATTTCTCGATCTGTCCACTTACAGCCAGGGTTTGGTAACGCTCAACTCCGCGCATTGTCCCGCCGCCGTGGGGGGAACCTTGCTGGGGTCGCCCGCGGTCGTATGCAAGGAAGTACACGATCGAGGGCTGGCCTGGATGAACGACTCGAACGTGCGACGCGGCCAGGAAGTCGTGCTGTGGGGCACCATCGATGCCTATAACTACAACAATGTTGTGTGGTGGGCATTCCGCGACGACGGCGCCGTCGAAGGGCGGTATGGAGCAACCGCGATGAACCTTCCCGGTTCAGAGAAGATCGTCCATATGCACACCCCCATCTGGAGGCTCGATATCGACTTGGACGGTTTCCAAGGCGACTCTGTCCACATCGTCAACCACGTAGAGAGTGGGGCGAGTGCGACTGACCCTTCCACCCTGGTGACGAAGGAGAGCGGGCTGGAATGGAAGGCGGATGAATTCACCACCATTCATGTGCACGACTCCGCATTGACCAATGCGCACGGTGACAGCTCGATGTATCACCTGATGCCGCTGCGTTGGGGTCGCCCCCGTCATCAGGAAGCGTTCGCCCAGAGTGATTTCTGGGTCACCCGGTACCGGGGGAGCGAGATCTGGGCCAAGGACCTGCCCACCTACGTGGCGAACTCCGAAAATGTGTCCAACGCGGACGTAGTCGTCTGGTACATGGGCTCGCTCCATCACCTACCGCGTGCCGAGGACGGGGAATCGGTTAACGGCGTGTTCCGTGGCGCTGCCCACCTGATGTGGACAGGCTGGGTGCTGAAACCGCACAACGTGTTCGACCGGACACCACTTTTCGAACGGCGGCGCTGAGCGGCATTCCGGTTGTAAAAGGTTCCAGGTTCATCGGCGATGAGCCCGCCAGATAACGGACTGATCCAAAAAAAACCCCTGGAACTTTGCGTCTCGATCAACATGGCTAAGCTCGTTGTTCGCCCGCTCCGGTCGTTGCCTATTTCGACATGCGCTCGCTTCCCGGTTTACGAATGCTAGGCTTTGCTGCGAAGCGACTATCGCGGAGAAGCCAGCATGCGCGCACTTCCGTTGTTTCTTGCCGGGCTAATGAGCCTGCCATTGGTGTCGTACGGGGCGGAGGCGCGCCGTCCCGCGAGCAGCGCCGATGGCAGCATGCAACTCCCCGCCTTCACCGTGCCGTACTCGATGTACGCGTCGCCGGAATCGCTGCTGCGATTTCGCCAGGTGCTGATCGAAGGCAAGCAATCGCCAGGCCTTGCTGGCGGCATCGAGGCGGCGCGCAGCTTCTACGACAAGATCAACGCCGATCGTGTCGAGCGCATGAAGAAGCTTTACCCGGTCAAGCTGTCCACGCAGACGATTGCTGGCGTGAGTGCGGACGTCGCCGAGCCCACCGGCGGCATCTCACCGGCCAACCGCAACCGCGTGCTGATCAACCTGCATGGCGGCGGTTTTCTCTGGGGCGCACACAGCGGTGCGCTGGTCGAAGCCATCCCGGTGGCTGCGGCCGGCAAGATCAAAGTGATCGGCGTCGATTACCGACAAGGTCCGGAGCACGTCTTCCCGGCGGCCAGCGATGACGTCGCGGCGGTGTACAGAGAACTGCTCAAGACCTACCCCGCCGCGAACATCGGCATCTACGGCTGTTCCGCCGGTGGCATGCTGACGGGCGAAGTCGTTGCGCGCCTGATCAAGGACGGCGTCGATCTGCCGGGCGCCATCGGCACCTTCTGCGGATCCATCGCGCCGCTCGGCGGCGATTCCTCGTACGTCTCGCCAGCGCTCAGCGGCGACCCGGTCGGCAACGGCCCGATCTCGATCACCGAGCGCCTGCCCTATTTCAAGGGTGCCAGCGCCAACGACCCGCTGGTGATTCCAGCCAACTCGGCCGCGATGCTGAAGAAATTCCCGCCGACCTTGCTGATCACCGGCACGCGCGACTTCGCCATGAGTTCCGTGTTGCAGAGCCAGCGGCTGCTCACCAACGCCGGCGTCGAAACCGACCTACATGTCTGGGATGGCATGTGGCACTCGTTTTTCTCCGATCCGGAATTGCCCGAGTCGAAAGAGGCTTACGCCGTCATGGCGAAATTCTTCGACGAACACCTCGGCAAATAAGCGGACCCAGCGCGCGTACTCGTTGCGGTCGAAGCGGTGCCGGGCGCGGGCGCCGATCCCGCTTCCGCTTTTCGCCCACGCGCAAAACAAAGGCCAGAAACCGATCACCGTCGGTCCCTGACCCGGTCGTCGGCCTGCGGAACCGCTACTTCGCCAATTCGTACAGATACTCCACGTACGACATCGCCGCCCCGTCGAAGCCCTGCACCTTGGGATTCGTCGCTTCGATCACGTAGTACTCGTCCGGCGCGTGCGCGCCGCTGCCGTGGCCGAGGCCGAAATGACCGGCGGCAAGCTTGAGCGGCGCGTCGGTAAAGACGAAGCCGGGATACGAGCCGGCGTTGCGCGGCCACAGCACGGGATCGATGCCGGCGCGCTTGAGCACCGCGACCTGCGCCTGGATCAGCGGCGCATCCGCCGGGGTGCTCGTCGAATCGTAGCCTCCGGTGACGTTCACCTCGATGTCGCCGAAGCCGCGCTTGGCGAGATGCGCCTTGAGCGCCGCGACGGCGTCGTCCTTCTTCATGCCGGGCACGAGGCGCAGATCGAGCTTGGCCACTGCGCGGTGCGGCAGGACCGTCTTGCCGCCCTGGCCGGTGTAACCGCCCACGAGGCCTTCGATGTTCACCGTCGGCTGCGAGACGAGCCGCTCGTTGGCCTGCAACCACGGCAGGTCGCCGATCCAGTGCTGCACGCCGAGCATCTGCTTCGATTTCGCTTCGTTGCGGCGCTTCGCGGCATCGGCCACCATCGCCTTCTCTTCCGCGCTGATCGGCGGCGGCTTCGGATAGCCGTCGATCGTGATCGTGTTGCCGTCGGCGGAAACCAGCGTGTCAAGCGCCTTCACCAGGTGCCACGACGGGCTGTCGACCATGGCCTTCAACGAGGAGTGGATGTCCTTGGCCGGACCGCGGCCCCATTTCTCGCCACTCGCCACGAGTTCGAGTTCCACGATGCCCTTCGCGCCGAGGCTCACCGTCACGACGCCGTCGAGATCCTGCGATGCGGCCGGCATGAACACGCCGATCGACTTGCCGAGCGCCGCTGCCACTTCGGGCCGACGCACCAGCTGTCCGATATTCGGCGAGCCGATCTCCTCCTCGCCCTCGGCAACGAGCACGAGGTTCACCGGCACCTTGCGGTTGGCAGCGCGGATCGCCTCCAGCGCCGCGAGCAACGCGGCCTGCGGTCCCTTCTGATTCACGGCGCCGCGCCCCATCATCACCTTGCCGGCGCCCGGCTTGTCCACCAGCTTCGCCTCCAGCGGCGGCGAACTCCACTCGGCCGGATCGAACTGCTTGACGTCGTACATGAAGTAGAGCCCGACCGTCTTCGGCGCGCCGGCATCGAGCGTGGCGAACACGCCCGGCTTGCCGTCGGTCTGGATGATCTCGACCTTCTGGAACCCCGCCTCGCGCGCGAGCTTGGCCATGTGTTCGGCGCCCGCGGGAAAACCGCGATCCTCCGCAGCGATCGAAGGCAGCGCGATCCATTCCTGCAGGCGCTTGACCGAGGCATCGTGGCGTTTGACGACCTCGCTACGGATCGCCGCGAGATCCTCGTCGGCTGCCGAGGCACGGTCTGCGCAAGCCAACGTGGCGAATGCCACGATGACGGCTGTCAATGTCTTCCGGTGTAGGAAAGAGAGATTGCTGCTCATGCTGCGCTCCGTGGCTTGGAAAGCCGGTGGGCGGATGTTACTGCACCATGTGGCTGGAAGTTCCGAGGTGTGGATAGTGACCACGCTTGTTCCGTCGAATGCCTTCCACAGCCCGGCACCGATTCGAGCTAGAGTCCCCGGACACCCGTTTCCCTTCACGCGGATTTCGACGTATGCGGCAGTCACGAAGAACCCTGCTCATCACCGCCGCGATGCTTGCGTGCTCTGCGCCCCTTCGGGTCTTGGCCGCAGGCGCGGCCAGGCCGATGACCGCCGATCTGGTTGTGGAACGTATCAAGCGGGGTGTCGGTATTCCGTGGCGGGCGGAAACCGTGGACAGGATCGTCGCCGGTTCGCCGGACACGCGCGTAACCGGCATCGCCACGGCGATGATGGCTACGCAAAAGGTGCTGCAGCGCGCTGCATCGAATGGATTGAACATGGTCATCACGCACGAGCCGACGTTCTACTCGCACTTCGACACGGTGCAGGAGCTGGCCGACGACCCCACCTATCGGCACAAGCGCGATTTCATCGCGGACAACGACATGGTCGTGTTCCGTTTCCACGATCACTGGCACGCGATGGCGCCCGACGGCGTCGCCGTCGGCATGACGCGCGCCCTCGGCTGGGAAAAAAATGCCGATCCATCCAGGCCTGGCGAGTTCGTGTGGCCCCACATGCCGCTCGAACGGATCGCCGACATGCTGGCACGGCGGCTCGGTGCGCGTTCGATCCGCATCATGGGCGACCCGGCGCTGCCGGTGAGCCGGGTGGCAGCGGCGTGGGGTTATGCGGCGTTGTCCGACCTGCGCGCGCTGGCCGCACGTCCCGACATCGACCTGCTGATCGTCGGCGAGACCCGCGAATGGGAACTCGTGCCCTACGTCGCTGACCAGATCGCCGCGGGTGCCGGCAAGGCGCTGATCGTGCTCGGCCACGTCGCCTCCGAGCAGGAAGGCATGCGCTATTGCGCGCAGTGGCTGCGGACCTTGATCGACTCGATGCCGATCGAGTTCGTTGCGACGGAAGAGCCGTTCGAAATGCAGCGCACGACGGCGAAATAAACAGCCCGCAAGGCCCGTGAGCGTTCACTGCGCGACTATCTGGCCCGGTCCAGCCGCGCCACGTATCCGCCGCCCGGTGCCAGCTTCAGCGTGAGCGTCGTGTCCGACCTGGTCTCCCGCTTCTCGATGCGGTAGTCGGCCGCATAGCGATCGGCGTTCAAGCCATCGGCCACGATCGTAGCGACGTAGTTGCCGGCAGGCAGGAACGACAGCGGCACCTCGAGCGTGCGCGGCGTCCAGTCGGTCATCGCGGCCAGATACCAGGTGTCGCCGGAGCGGCGCGCCAGCACGAGGTAATCGCCGACGGCACCGTCGATCGCGCGCGTCTCGTCCCACGTCGTGGGAATCCCGGCCAGCATTTGCGTGAACTCCGGCGCCGTGCGGTAATCGGACGGCGTCCCGGCCAGGTATTGCAGCGGACTCTCGTAGACGACGTATTGCGCCATCTGCTGCGTGCGCGTCCCTTGGCTCATCGGCTGCTCGGACACGACGCGGAACGACTTCTGCGTGCCGTTGACCATCGAGCCGCCTTCCCAATCCATCGGTCCGGCAAGCATGCGCACGAATGGCACCATCAGCGCGTGGTCCGGCGTGACGCGCTCGCTCCACATATTGAACTCATGGCCGAGCACGCCTTCGCGCGTGAGCATGTTGGGATAGGCCCGCTGCATGCCGGTAGGCTTGAATGCGCCATGCAGGTTGACTACCAGGTGGCGCTTGGCCGCCTCGCGCGCCACATGCTCGTAGAGACGCACCATTTTCTGGTCGTCGCGATCCATGAAGTCCATCATGATGCCGCGCGCGCCCCAGGAGGCGTAACGATCGAGGGCCTCCTCCAGGTTCCGCTCCAGCGCGAGCGCTTCGTTCCACAGCAGCACACCGACGTTCTTCGTGCGCGCATATGCAATCAATCCGGGCACGTCGATGGCCGGATTGAGCTTGGTGTTGTCGTCGTTGTCCGACCAGCCAGCGTCGAACATCATGTACTCCAGCCCGTACTCCGCCGCGAAATCGATGTAGTGGCGGTAGGTGTCGGTGTTGAGGCCCGAGACGAAGTCGACGTTGTAGAGCAGGCGGCTCGTGATCCACTCCTCCGTCGACTTGCCGGGCCGGATCCAGGACACGTCATCGAGCGCGAGCGGTCGTGCAAGGCGATAGACGAGATCGTTCTCGAGCAGCGCCGCCGCATTCGGCGCGACCATCAGCACGCGCCAGGGAAAGGTCCTGGTCCCTGCCGTGCGCGCGATGTAATCGGCGCGCTTGGTCACCATGCGCTGCTTGAACTCTGTGCCGAAGACCTGCTCCTCGAGCGGGTAACGGGCGAAATCCGCCTCGAGCGTCGCCTGGCCCGGGGTGCCGCGCAGCCAGAGGCCGGGGTAGTCCCAGAGATCCGATTCGGTGAAGGCGACGTGGGCTCCCTTGGTCTCGGCCAGCACCGGCAGGAAGGCCATGCGTCCCGCCGGCACTTCGCGCACGGCGAGCTTCACGTAATTCTCCTCGAAGCTGCTGTGGAAGCAGTCGACCTCCTTGCGACAAGTCGCCAGGGCAATGTAGACGGCGTCGGCGTCGGCAAAACGCAGGCCGGCACGCTCGGTGCGGATCGTGATCTCATCGGCGAAGCTGGTCTCGAACCTGTAGGCGACGCCGTCGTCGTAAACGCGGAACGTCGCGGCCAGCGACGGCCCAAAAGACAGCCGCAACTCGTTGTAACGATCGGGAATCAGCGCGCGCTTCTCCGGCACCGTCGGCCGGATCACCTCGTCGACACTCTTGCGCACGCTGTCGGTGACGGCGGGCAGCGCATCGGCGCGCATGTGCCCCTCGATGTCGAGGCCGATCGGCGTGGTGCGCACGACCATGTGGTCGCGGTAACGCACCTCGAGCGTGAGCTCGTCGCCAGCGCGCACGACGGCTTCCAGGGACTGGTCGGGGCCGCGCAGCTTGAACGTCTCGGCACTTGCAGGAAGAACGCAGCCGAGCAAGAGGAGGACGCTGGCGAAGATCCTGTACATGAGGCCAGCCTACCAGCCAGGCGCCGTGCGGTCGCTCGGGCCAATCCATTCGCTTCCGGCACCTAAGGAATCTTGTGGTTCCGCGCGGAGCGCTAGGTCGCTGGGAGCGTCCCTTACACCCTCGTCAATGCAGGCGTAACTCTTACGCCCTCTGCAGCGCCTGATAACGCCTCCGGTCGACGCGCTGTTGCGGCGGCCGTGGTTAGCTAAAGCATTGAAGGAACGCAGATTCTGCCGATTCCCTCGGTTGGAACCTGCGCTGGAGCCATGCATACTCCCAGCAACGCCCCGATCTAGGGGCCGAATAGTAGTTAGGCAACATGGACAGTCCTTTGCTCACTGACATTGAAGATCGCACCCTGGCCATGGCTGAGGACGAGTACGTTCACTTCAAGACAGTGCGCCCTGTCCTTGGCACGTTCTATGAGCGCGATGTGAGTTTTAGAGAAATCTCTAGCATCGTGGACCGGCTTTCTTCACTAGGCTTCATTCGCTGGCGCATTCTGCGGCAAGGCAATTTGTACTTTCGCAGTCATGCGCCACATGCCGTTCAACACAATTGCTCAGCACAGTTCACCGCAACAGCCGCCGGCAACTCGTACCTTCAGGAGCCACGGCATGTTGCCTAACAGTTCATTCAAGCCGACACCGCTTCGCGGGTCGGCTTAATTCAGGCGTTAAGCAGCTACTTCCATGGCCGCAAGATATTGGTGGCAGTGCATCTCTTGCGGCGACCGGCCAGCTTGGCTTGCCGTCTGCGAGTCAACGAGCGTTGCCGCGTTCATCTGGGATGAGCTGGCGCCTAGCGGCTGGGATCAGAGGCTGTTACGCCGCACCTGCAAATGTTGCAAGGGCCGCTCGGTGTACATCACCTACCGGCTGCAGCGCGGCGATCCCGAGCGGGTCAGTGTCAAATGTATAGTTGGGTTGAGTCTGGAGGATGACTATTTGCCAATGGTATGGGAGACATTTCGGCATGCGACTCCCAGGACCAGGTGGATCGACTTTAAGTACCAAAGGGGTCGCAGCCCTTGGGGTCTGACCAAGCGCCTTGTCCTGCAGCAGCCGCACCTGTCACGCTTGCTGCGTACTTACGAGAAGGCAACGGGTCGGCGCCTCGATCCCGCTGCCTAACAATTCATTCAAGCCGAAACCGCTTCGCGGCTCGGCTTAATTCAGGCGTTAGGCCGTGGATCAAATGCGCAGCAGTCCCAATTCCTTCCTTGTCATTGGCGGCGCACTTAGCACGCTCGCTGCATTGCTACATCTCGGCTGCATCGCTTTCGGACCGTCCTGGTATCGCTTCTTCGGTGCCGGCGAGCAAATGGCTAGGTTGGCTGCTTCCGGTAGCAACTACCCGGCCCTGGTGACTACTGTCATTGCGCTGGTGCTCCTTACGTGGGCTCTCCTCGCTTTCTCCGGCGCTGGCCTTGTGCGCAAGCTTCCCTTGTTACGCACTGGGCTGGTCCTAGTTACGGCCATTTACCTGATTCGTGGCGCCGCCGTTCTCCCACTCATGACCCATGTACCGGGTCGCAGCGAGACCTTCTGGTGGTGGAGCTCGGCCATTTGCTTCACCATCGGCCTCATCCATTTCATTGGTCTTCGACAGGTCTGGGCTCGGCTTTCCCAGGCCGCGGCCTAACAATTCATTCAAGCCGAACTGGCTTCGCCAGTCGGCTTAGTTCAGGCGTTAGGCGGCAAACGGAGCTCCGTGATGTTTGATATCTCAGATCTTTTCCCATTGGTGGCCGCTCCTCGTTTCGCGGTGCCATTTGTAATCTCTATCGGGATTGCCATTGCGGTGTACTACCTGACTGGCCAACAACCTTCTTCAGCAGCTATCGCCTTCTTTATAGGCATGATTGGGTTCTGCGTCGGAGTTATATTTCATCTTGCTGGCGGCAAGTCGAATGCCGCCTAACAATTCATTCAAGCCGAAACCGCTTCGCGGGTCGGCTTAATTCAGGCGTCAGACCTCAGAAGAGAAATGACCACGCTTCCTCTCTTCACTCGCGCTGCGGCTTCGCTCGTCGTCAATGAGAAGGCGCTTCGTATTTGACACGGGCGGTTGGTGAACAGTTCAGCTGCAAACGCGAACACGATCTGAATCTTCCACTTTTTGGCGATCGATCGTCGCGCCATCACGGCATCGCCATATCGTTCGCCAGATACTTTCGACACGCTGCATGTCGAATGCGGCCCACACTGGAGCGCGCGCAATGAGCGAGACGACACCACAGGAACTCGAACGCAAATTCTGGAAGGCCCTCAAGTCGGACCGGACGCTGATGCTGGGTCTGGACGGCGTCGAGGACGGCCACTCACGTCCCATGACCGCGCAGGTCGAAGGCGAGTCGGGGCCGATCTGGTTCTTCACCGGCAAGCCGAATGCGCTAGTCGAACACCTCGCGCAGGGACACCGCGCGATCGCGAGCTTCACCGCCAAAGATCACGAATTGTTCGCGAGCATCAAGGGCAACCTGCACGTCGACAACGACCGCGCCGTCATCGATCGCCTGTGGAATCCGTTCATCGCTGCCTGGTTTGAGGGCAAGGATGATCCGGACCTCGTCCTGCTGCGGCTGGATGCCGAACAGGCTGAGATCTGGCTCAACGAATCGAACCTGCTGGCTGGCGTCAAGATGCTGCTCGGCGTCGATCCGAAGAAGGACTACAAGGACAAGGTCGCGGACGTGGATCTGCGTTAAGAGGAACGCGAATCGAAGGACTGGGGGCAGCGCCTTTTCTCGCGAGTCGACTGACCGTGCTGCAAATCGCGCCCCGCCTTCCCGCCCTTCCTTTACGCGTCCTTGCGCGCGTGCCACGCCTTCAACAGTTCCGCCTCACGCTCGCGCGTGATACCCGCCTTCAGCGTTGCCTGACGCTCGGCGGGCAGGCTGCGGAACCAGACCATGAGCTCGGTCACCGTCGTGGCAAGCGGACGATAGGTAAGTCCGGCCGCGATCGCGCGGGCATTGCTGACCTGACCATAGCCCGCGTATGGGTTGCTCTTCGACGGCACCCAGATCGGCAGCTCCTCGACCTTGTGTTCTTCCAGGAACTCCGGCGTGACGTGAGTGTAGGTCGCGTTGCCGCCGGTGACGGCCTGGCAACCGCGCAACATGGCGTCCATCGTCAGCGGCTTTTCCGGGCCGACGGCGTTGAACGTGCCGAGCGTACTGGCTTCCGCCAATCTGATCATCCATTCGCCCAGGTCGCGACCGTCGATGATCTGCACCGGGTCCTTGCCGTCGCCTGGCACGAGCATCTCGCCGCCTTGCGCGATGCGATGCGGCCAATAGGTGAAACGATCGGTCTCGTCGCGCGGCCCGACGATGTAGCCGGGCCGCACGATCGTCACGCGCTCACCGAACTGCTTGCGGGCTTCGGCCTCGCTCAACGCCTTGAGAGCGCCGTACAGGCCTTCGAGGTCTGCGCGCATCGTTTCCTGCGTCTCGGCCATCGCGTCATTGCCCTTGTACTGCGCCAGCGCGGCATCTTCGGTGATGCCGGGCTTGCTGCCATCGGCATAGACCGAGATGGTCGAAATGAACAGGTACTGCCCGACATTGCCCTTCAGCACCTTGCCGGCATCGCGCACCCAGAATGGCAGGCTCGTGGGATTATCGATGCATACGTCCCACTTGCGTCCCTGCAGCGCCTTCAAGTCGCCCGTGTTGCGATCGCCGTGCAACTGCTCCACCGCGCCCGGCCATTCCGGCGATGGTTTCTGGCCGCGATTGAACAACGTCACCGTGTGTCCGCGCGCGAGTGCGTAGTTCACCTGGAACGGACCGGTGAAACCGGTACCGCCGAGGATCAGGATCTTCAGCGGCTTCGTCGCGCGTCCCACGCCCGTCGGCGTCGCAGCGGAGGCAAACGACGGCAACGCGGCGGCGGCGGCAGCGAGCGCGCCGAACTTGAGCAGTTCACGGCGGGTGGTGCGCATGCGATGACTCCTGGTTGGCAAGCGGGGCAGCGGTGCAGATCCTTCGGCGAGCTGCGAGGGCCGGAGTGGGCTTCTTACCACTGTCCGATCACCCGCCGCGCATGGCGGAAGTTGGGCACGCCCTCTGGAGCCTGGTCGAAGGCGGCAAGGCTGCGATTCGTGCCGCCTTTTCCGCAGCACGCGGCTGCTCCTGCGCCAAAGGATGTCAAGCGATGGCCCCGCTACCCACTCCTTTTGGCCTCCGCCCAGTCTCGCCCGCGTTCTCCTTGCCGATGAGCAAAGTCAGCGCGCGCCCACTGCTACCCACCACCGACGGACACGCATGAGCCAGACCGTCGGCAAGCTGCTGGCGTTCCTTGGCGTGGTGTTGCTGGTGCTGCTGGGCATGGTTCTGATCTGGGTGCTGCGCGAAGGCGGGGGCGCGGACTTGCGCCAGTTGCTCAGGACCGGCGCCATCCGAGACTTGCAGCCTGCCCTGTTCCAGGCCGCACCATTGCGCACGGACCAGGGCGGAACAGATCGCGTCTACCTGCTGAGCACGCAGTCGGAGACCATCACCCAGTTCGCCGGCATCCGCCGCAGCAGCCGTCCACGCCGCGACCTGCTGCACGTGGACCTGTGGGCGATCGATGCCCGTACCGCGAGCGTGGCCTGGCGCAAGCGCCTGCGTACCTACGAAGGCGCCGAACGCGCAGGCCGCGACTTGCGCGGCTTCGATCTGCTGGGTGCCGATGGCAAGACCTTGTGGCTGACGCTGGAAGGACCGCTGGGCGTGTCGCTGGGCGACGGCAGCGTGGTGGCCGACGGCGCACGCATCGACGCCAGGAATCCGGCGATCGCCGGCAAGCGCGTCGACGAACTGGGTTACGTTGCATTTGGAAAACACGGTCTTCAGGTCACCTTGAACGACGCCAGCCAGTGGCGCATCGACGCGAGCGACTTGCGCGCCGCGACGCGCGATACACCGGTGCGCGATCCGCGCGGCATCGTGCCGCCGGCCCGCTACGCGCGCGGTTCGTCGTCTGCTTTCATCACGCGTGCCTTGCCGATCGGTGAACGCTGGCTGGGGCTGATGACCGACCAGGAAGCGGATTTCTATCGCAAGCCGCCGGTCATTCCCGGACGCGATCCGAACGAACGTCCCGGCGTGATGCAGCAATTCCTGGAAGAGAACCACATCCCGGCCGCGTTGCTGGAACCCAAGCCACAGCAATACCGGCTGTGGGGCGCGCGCATGGTGCAGGTGTCCGCAGCGCCGCCCGGCTGGCCCGACGAATTGCCGGACAAATGGGGCACGCGACCGAAGTTCAGCGATTACCGAGTGCTGCCGCAAGCCCCCAGCTTCCTGCGCGCAGGCCTGCTGCGCGACAACGGCGAGCGGGAACAGGCGCTGTGGTACCGGCAGCCCGACAGCGTGCTGGTGCTGCATCGCGACAAGCTCGGCCAGGACGGTCGCCTGCAACTCACGCGGGTGTCCGGACCTGCGGGGCAACCGGTCTGGAGCAGGGCGCTGCCGATGGACGAACTGCACTCGGTGATGCGCAAGGACAACGACCTGCTACTACTGGGCAGCGAACCGCCTGCACCCACAGACAAGCCGGATGACGAGCACGGTCCATCCCTCAAGCTGGTGCGCGTGGACGTGGCCACTGGCAACACGACTGCGCTCGACCTGACCGCTGAGAGCCTGAAGCTACCCGAATAAGGGCTGCCTTCGAGCCGGGACCGACTCTATTTCGGATCAACCCTCGCGCCGCGTCGAAACCAGCCGCAGGAATGCCTCATGCTGATACCGGCTCATGCGCAGCTGCTGGCCGGTGTCCATCGTGACGATGTGGTGGCCGTTGAACCACGGGTGGATCGCCTTGACGCGGCGGACGTTGATGATTGCGGAGCGATGCACGCGCGCGAAATGGCGCGGGTCGAGGCGGCCGGCGAGCGAGGTCATGGTTTCACGCAACTCGTGCATGCGGTCGGCCAGGTGGATCTGCACGGTATTGCGGCTGGCCCTGATCCAGACGATGTCGTCGACGTCGACAAGCACGACGTGCTCGTCTGTACGCACGGGGATGCGCTGCAGGTAGTCATCGCGCTGTCGCAGCGCGTCGAGTGCCTGCAGGATCCGCGCGGAGGCCTGCGGTCCGGCGCCCTCCCCCGCAGACAGGCGCGCCTTCGCGCGTTGCAGCGTGTCGGCGAAACGTTCGCGGCTGAACGGCTTGACCAGGTAGTCGACGGCATTCGCCTCGAACGCGCGCACCGCGTACTGCTCGAAGGCGGTGACGAACACCGTCGCCGGCATGCGCGCCGCGCCGATCGTGGCGACGACGTCCATGCCGTTGATCGCGGGCATCTGGATATCGAGGAACACCAGGTCCGGCGACTGGCTGCGGATTGCCGCGACAGCCGACACGCCGTCGCCGCATTCGCCGAGCAACTCGATCTCCGGGTCATCGCGCAACAGGCGCACGATCGCGTGGCGCGCGATCGGCTCGTCGTCGACGACCAGCGCGCCGATGCTCATGCCGGTACGAACTCGGGCGCGTCATCAGGCTCCTCGAGTTCGCGGAACGGCACGCGGATGCGACAGGCCACGCCTTCGGGCCAGATCATATCCAGGCGCACCTGCGCGGCGTCGCCGTACAGCTCCTTGAGACGCAGCCGCGTGTTCGACAGGCCGATGCCGTGGCCGGCCGAGTCGGCGGGTCCGGCGGCGAGCGTGCTGTTGCGATTGCGCACATCGATGCAGAGGGCGTCGCCTTCGCGCCGGCTTTCGATCTCGATGCAGTCGACGCCCACATGCTGGCCGATGCCGTGGCGGATCGCATTCTCGACGATCGGTTGCAGCAGAAGGCTCGGCACGGCGCAGTCGAGCGTGTCCGGCGCGATGTAGATCTGCGTGGTCAGGCGATCCTTGAAGCGCGTGCGCTGGATGCCGAGGTAGAGCTCGATCAGGGTCAATTCCTGGCGCAGGCTGATCTCCTCGCCGTTGTAGTCCTCGAGGAACGCGCGTAGCAGGTCGCTCAACCGCAGCAGCATGTCCTCGGCAGAGACCTTGTCCTCGTCGAGCAAGGTCACGATCGCGTGCAAGGTATTGAACAGGAAATGCGGCTGCATCTGCGACTTCAGCGCCTGCAGGCGCGATTGCGCGAGTTCGGTGGCGAGCCGGCTCGCCTCGACCTCGCGGCGCGTCTTCTCGGCATGGAAGTGGATGGCCTGCTGGATCGCGAACAGCGCCCAGTACGTGAGCAAGCCGGTCGCGAAGTGCTGGCTAACGAAATACTTGAGCTGCTGCGCGAACGAACTGGGCTCGAACGCGGTCGAGACGAAGGCACCGATCGCGAGCGCGAGGAACGTCACGCCCACGCTCGCGGGCAGCTGCATCCCTAGCCCACGCAAGCGCAGCGGCGCCTGGATCGGGTAGCGCTGGGCCAGCCTGAACACCAGCGGCGCCAGCGCGGCCCAGGTGTACCACTGGATCATCGACCAGCGCAGGTAGTCGAAGGCCGACCACGACGGTCCATTGATCTTATCTTGCAAGTACCGCTGCACCGCGAACACGACCACGACCGCGGTCCACAGACCTAGGTAGCGGTACAGACCGATTTCCGTGTCGGCGAGGCGGATCTTCATTGCAGTGTCCTGATGGAGCATGGCCATCGTAGGCGCGGCGCGGGCTCGTGCAAAGCGTTGCGGCGCGTTACTACGATTCGCCATGGCGCTACGACGATTCGTCCCGAATCGCTTTCCGGCGCCTGAAACCTGCGGCTTGATGGCCTCGCCGACCGGCCTGCGCGATGTACCGCGCCCGCCGCCGGCGCCCACCCACCAGCCGGAGACACCGTCATGCGCCCGATGCGCACCGCCGCTCTCGCCACCCTCCTCGCCACCGCCGCGCACGCCAATGCCGGATCCGCGCCGACCCGCTACTTCGACCTCGTCAACACCGCGCACGACAGCGTGACCTCGCTTGCGGTCGCGCCCGCCGGAAGCGGTGCCTTCCGCGAAGTCGCTCTCGACGTGCCGCTGCGTGGCGGCCTCACCTCGACCACGCTCGACCTCGCCGACGGCGGTTGCCTGCGCGATCTTCGCGTGGTGTTCCGCGACGGTCGCACCCTGGTCTACCCGGGCATCGATGTCTGTCGCAATCGGCAATTGCGTCTGACGCCCAACGACGGCAGGTCACGCGAAGCCAGCTTGCTCGCCCTGCCATGAGAAGGCCTCAGATCACGCAGGGCGGGCTCAAGCCCGCCTTGCGCAAAAGCGACAGTGGATTTGGTGAATTGATGCTGGCCGCCGTTTGGGCTCCTTGCACTGGCTGCCGGCAAGCCACAGCGGTTCACCATCCGCAAGTACTGGCGAGGACCGAGGTCAAGCGGTCGGCGCAGTAGCGACGGAATCTTCGTTTCATGTCAGGCTAACCCTCCCGTCGCCACCGGCATGCGCATGTATCTCGAGCACTACGGCCTCAAGGAGCCGCCGTTCTCGATCACGCCCGATCCACGCTTCGTGTTTCTCA
Organism: Luteimonas sp.; assembly: GCA_014380115.1. Lineage (GTDB taxonomy): Bacteria > Pseudomonadota > Gammaproteobacteria > Xanthomonadales > Xanthomonadaceae > Luteimonas. The sequence goes on from JACMKK010000099.1 coordinate 18,999, forward strand.
GCGAGCGTCACCGGGACGCGCTCGCACACTTGCTGTTCGGCATCGGCCAGGGGGGCGGTGGCGGCTTCGTGCAACTTACGGGCGAGGTCGGCACCGGCAAGACCACGCTGTCCCGGCTGCTGCTGGAACAGCTGCCGGAGAACACCCGCGTCGCGCTGGTGCTGAACCCGCGGCTGACCGCGATCGAACTGCTGGAAACAATCTGCGAGGAGCTGCATCTCGACCTCGCCGGCAACATTCCAATTGACCGCAGCGGCAGCGCCAAGGCGCTGATCGACATGCTCAACGCTTACCTGCTCGACGCGTACGCCAAGGGCCTGCGCGTGGTGCTGATCATCGACGAAGCGCAGAACCTCTCGCTCGACGCATTGGAGCAGGTGCGGCTGCTGACCAACCTGGAAACCGACACGCAGAAACTGCTGCAGATCATCCTGCTCGGCCAACCGGAACTGCGCGCCATGCTCGCGCGCCCGGACATGCGCCAACTCTCGCAGCGCATCACCGCCCGCTTCCACCTGACCCCGCTGGACGCGGACGAAACTGCGGCTTACCTGCGGCACCGCTACCGCATCGCCGGTGGCCAGCATCTGCCGTTTACGCCCGGCGCGATCAAGCGCATCCATGTGCACTCCGGCGGTGTGCCGAGGCTGATCAATGTGATCGCCGAGCGTGCGCTGCTCGGTGGTTATGCCCGCGACGACGCCACGATCAATGAGAGCACCGTCAACCAAGCCGCGCAGGAAGCGCTGGCGCCGGTGGCGCGGCGCTTCGGGCTGAAGCGCGCAGCGATCGCCGCCAGTGTCGTCGCGGCGCTGGCACTGTGTGCATTGTGGTGGCGACTGCAGCCACTTCCCGCCACAGCAAAAGCGTCGACAGCATCCGCCGAACCGATCGCAGTCAAGCCGGTCGTCAAAATCGACACCCCGCGTCTGGATGGCGCGGCGTTCGCGCAACATCTGGCGACAGCCGATGCGGCGTCGCTTCCGGCATGGCGACAGTTGCTGACGTTGTGGAAGCTGCCCGCGGACGATCGCGCAGTCGCCGTCGCCACCGGATGCGCCCCGAGCATCGGACCCGGCGCCTACTGCGTGCGCGGCCGCGCGCGCCTCGACAAACTTGCAAGCCTCGGACGACCGGCACTGCTGCATCTCGATGCCGAAGGCCGGGACACGTGGGCGCTGCTAACGGGTGCGGATGCGGTCGACGTGCGGCTGTGGCAGGACGGCAGGCAGTACGACATCGATCGCATCTCGCTCGAGCGGATGTGGAGTGGCGAGTACGCCGCATTGTGGCGTGGCCCCGAGGGCCTGATCGCACCGTTGCCTGTCGACGCCGCAGATGAATCAGGAGCGTGGTTGCGTACGCGACTCGGCACCGCCGCGAACGGTATCGACACGGTCGAGGACGTGCGCCGTTTCCAGGCCGCGCGCGGCCTGCTCAGCGATGGTGTGATCGGGCCGGAAACCATGCTCGCGCTTTCCGCCGGCGACGAAGGCCCGCGTTTGCAAAGGGTGCTGGAGTAAGCCGATGTCGCTGATCCTCGAAGCCCTGCGCAAATCCGAAGCCGAGCGCCGCCGCGGCGAGGCGCCGGACCTGTACGCAGAGCTGCCGCCGCTCGCTCGCGCGCATCGTCGGCCCATGCCGATCTGGTTGTGGCTGGTGATCGGCGTGGCCGCAGTCGCCATCGTCCTGTGGCTGGTGCAGAGCGTGCGACAGCCGCCCGCGCCTGCGGCGGTTGAATCGATTGCAAGCGATACCGCGGGCGGCGACATTGCGCCCACTGTCGTCGCGGATGCGGATCCGCCGCGCCCGACTCCGCCCACGACCAACACGCCAATGCGCCCCGTCGAGCCCACGCGCAACACCGTGCCTGACATTGTCTTGGCCAAACCACCTGACGTTCCGCCTCCACCGCCTGCGCCTGCCGCCGCGCCGGACATCCCTACAGTCACGCCGCCACTCGCCGCCGCACCTGAAACGCTCGCGGAGCCGCCGCCGCCCGTTGCCGTCGCAAGCGACGCCCACCTGCTGCGACTCGCCGACCTCTCCGCCGAGCAACGCAAGCAACTGCCGCCGCTGAAAATCAGCATGCATATGTGGAACGACGCGCCTGCACAGCGCTTCGTCATCATCGACGGAAACCGCCTGGCCGAAGGCGACCGCATCGGCGATGCCGTGGTGGAAGCGATCAGGACCGACAGCGTGGTGCTGGACTGGAATGGGCGGCGCTTGAAACTGCCGATACGTTGACGCAGCGTCAGCTGCGCGCCACAGGCCGCCATCCAATGCCCGCCGGCGCTGCGTAGGGCGGGCTCAAGCCCGCCGTGCACGGTCATCCAGTGCCAGGGCACGACGAATGGAATCGCTTCATGCTATGACGCATTCTTTCCGTCAGACCCGCATCCACCATGTCCATCGACTTGCTCCCGGCACTGTTCGGCCTCTCGCTGCTCGACAGCCTCAATCCCTCCGCCCTGGTCGTCGCGCTGTGGCTCCTATCGCGCCCGCATGCGGCTTCGCGCTTGCTGGCTTACGTCGGTGGCATTCTCGTCGCGTACCTGGGTCTGGGCATCGCGATGATGCTGGGCTTCGGTGCATTGCGCGATGCGCTCGGCGATACCCTCGACCATCCTGCAGCGCTGATCGCGCAGGGCGTGCTCGGCGCCGGGCTGCTCGCCTATGGCATCTTCGCGCCGAAGTCCGCGCAGCAGGCGCCCGAACCGCACGTCCCGGCGCGCGGACGACTGGCGGGATATGCGGTGCTGGGCATGACCGTGACCGTGGTCGAGCTGGTCACCGCACTCCCCTACTTCGCCGCGATCGCACTGATGCTCGGGGCCGACCTCGCGCCCCTGCAATGGCTGCCGCTGCTGCTCGCCTACAACGCGATCTTCGTCGCGCCACCGCTGCTTCTGCTTGCGCTGCATGCGGTGCTCGGCAGCCGCACCGACGAACGCTTCGCGCGCTGGCGCCAGCGCCTGCAACGCGGTGCCCGCGAGGCGGCGCTGTGGGTCTTTGCCATAGTCGGCGTCGCGCTGATCGGCGATGCGGTCGGGCGGCATATCGAGGTCGGCAAGACCGCGCAGAGGGCCGAGGACATTACAGGGATGCGTGATTCGAGTGGTTCCGGAAAAGCGAGGCCGTGATTCGCCGCCCGGTTCACTTCCGGGCGGTCTTCACCATCATTCCACCGATCTCCTTCAACAGCTTGGCGGCGACGAGCGCAGTCTGGTTGGAGATGTCGCAGCGCGGGTTGTACTCGACGATGTCGGCGCCAATGATCGGGCGATCGAGGGTGTGGATGAAGTCGATCACCTGGCGCGTGGACAAACCGCCGGGTTCCCTGTGCGACACGCCGGGCGCATAGGCGGGGTCGAGTCCGTCGAGATCCAGGGAGATATAGACGGGTGTCGTGATCGGACGCTGGAGTTGCGAACCCCAGCCCACAGCCTCGATCACCTCGACGCCGAATCGCTCGATCTGCTCGCGATGGTGATCGTTGTTGGTGCGGATGCCGACCTGGATCAGGCGATCCGCCAGACGTTCTTCCATGATCCGCGCGAACGGCGACGCGTGCGATCGCGGATTGCCCTGGTAGGCGTGATAGATGTCGCAATGCGCATCGAAATGGAGAATGGTCAGCGCAGCGTGGCGGCGTCGCACCGCACGCATGATCGGATGCGTGATGGCATGGTCTCCGCCAAGGCAGATCAGCGGATGGCCCACATCCATCGCACGTCCCACCTCGCGCTCGATCACGTCCCACGGATCGGCGGCGCCATCGAACCGGATGTCGCCATGATCGATCAGCCTGCCCTGCGCGCTGAAATCGGTGCCCGTCTCGCTCCACAGGCTGTAGGCGTCGGAGTGCAATTCCTGGCGGATCAGGGCAGGCGCCTCGGCGGGGCCTTTCATGAAGGAGGAATTGTCGTCGTTGGGAACGCCAAGCAGCGAAATGCTGATCATGTTCGGTTACCGCCTCACGTCAAAGGATGGCTATTCACCGCTGCAATACCAACGGATCGATCTCCGACCCGCTGCGTTCTTTTTTGGATGGTATCCCGCCTGGTTTGCCGACGTCGGAGCCAGCGAGTCGGGAGCCCGGATCGAAACGGCTCTGTTCCTTGCGAGGCCGGCCTGTCACCCGTACTTTCACGAACAACGGTGCAAGTGCCTATTCGTCACCCTGCAGATTCTGGCCGCGATCCCTGGCCATCGGCGTTGTTCCGTCGAAATCCTTCTTCTCGGAGCCATCGGATGTACACGAAGACACTTTATGCGGGCTGGGCCGACATGGACTTCAACTCCCACATGAAGAACACCGCCTACCTCGACAAGGCCGCAGACGTGCGGCAGATGTTCCTGATGGAACATGGCTTTCCCATGGAAGAATTCCTGCGCCTCAGAATCGGCCCGGTCGTCATGAAGGACGAGGTCGAGTACTTCAATGAAGTCGGACTGCA
>JACMKK010000571.1 GCA_014380115.1 Luteimonas sp.
ACGATCACGGCATCGAACGCGCCGTTGCCGTTGAGCAGCTCGAGCGCCGCGGTGCCCTGGCCGGCGATGACGCGCGGGTCGGTATACGGATGCACCAACGTGGCGCCGGTGTCGGCCTGCACCCGTGCGCAGGCGGCTTCGCGCGCGGCGATGGTCGGTGCGCAGGTGTGCACGATCGCGCCATAGCCTTCGATCGCGGCGAGCTTGGCGAGCACCGCATTGTCCGGCACCACGACATGGCAGGCGGTGCCGCGGGTCGACGCGGCCAGGGCGAGCGCCGCGCCGTGGTTGCCGGAGGAATGCGTCACCACGCCGGCGGCTGCCTCTTCCGCGGTCAGCGACCACACCGCATTGCAGGCGCCGCGGAACTTGAACGCGCCGCTGCGCTGCAGATGTTCGGCCTTGAAGACGATGCGACAGCCGGCGAGCGCGTCCAGCGCGCTCGAATGCAGCACCGGCGTAACGTGCGCATGCGGCGCGATGCGCGCCGCCGCAGCCAGGACATCGGCAAAGGCGGGCAGTGACGGGTCGTGCACGGGCATCGGCGCAGACTATCCGAAGAACGGCTGGGTGTTCAGCTACCGGAACATGTACTGGAACGATTAAGCACGGATTCAAAGCCCGAGGCCGATGCTGGCATCGATTACAGGGGCAAGCACATGAACATCCGCAACCTCGTCCTCACCCTCCTAGCCGCGGCCGCGTTGAGCGGTTGCTATACCGGTTACGGTTATCGCGGTGGCGCGGGCGACTACTACTATGGCTCGCCGTCGGTCGACTACTACGGCTACGGCGGCTACGACTACGGCTATGGCGGCTATGGCGGCTACGGCCGCTACGGCGGCTACGGCGGCTACGGCTATCCGTACGGGTATTACGGCTATTACCCGGGCTATTACTACCCGCCGTGGTACACGCACAACCCGCGTCCGCACCCGCGTCCGGACTATCCGTCGCGGCCTGGCGGTGTCGTGCCTCCCGACAGCGGCGTGCGTTACCCGTCCCGCGCTCAGCAGGCGATGGAGCGCAGCGAGCGCCTCCAGACGTCGCCGCAGAGTCTGCCGCCATCGCAGGGCCGGTACCCGTCGCGGGTGCCGCAGGGGCGGTCGGGCCTGGAGACACGCGGCGGCCCCGCCCAAGTCCCGCCGCCGGCCCGTGTCCAGCCGCCCGCTCCGCGCTTCGAGTCGCGCACACCCTCGGCCGAGCCAAGGTTCGAGTCGCGTCCGTCGCGCATGGAGTCGGGTAGCCGGAATCCCGCCCGCTCGGGGAGTTCTTCGCGGGAACGCGACCGCGGTCGCGTCCAGAACCCCTAAAAAGGGTGTCCGGCCGCTTGCGTCGGCGCCCCAGTCGTCGCAAGCTAGCCACCATTGACCGGCAGCGTCGCAATACGACGCTACCGGACTGACCTTTGTCGACACCCGGCGGGGAATTCCGGATCCCCCCTGTTCCGCACCCCCCGCCGGGCGTCGGCGCCAGTTGGCTCAACAGCCGGCCGGCGTGTCGCGGCACCAGCCGCACACCCATCCATCGCGCAAAAAAAAGGGGCCGAACGTCCCCCGACATTCGGCCCCCACGCTCCCCCGGCTCGCACACGGCCATCCCTGTTCCAAACTGGCCAGCGCATGGCGCTTGTCGCGCCGGGTGCATAGAGGTCAATGCAGAAAGCGTGCCAATCGCGTCCGGCCTGAACAGTCGGCGATGCCGCGCTTAGAATTCGAACTCCGGATCTGCCCTCGAGCGCATGACGTCTTCCTTCTACCAATACGACGTGATCATCGTCGGCGGCGGCCACGCCGGCACCGAGGCTGCGCTGGCGTCGGCGCGCGCGGGTGCGCGCACGTTGCTGCTGACGCACAACGTCGAGACGGTCGGCGCGATGAGCTGCAATCCCGCGATCGGCGGGATCGGCAAGGGCCACCTGGTCCGGGAGATCGACGCACTTGGTGGCGTGATGGCGCGCGCCGCCGATGCCGCCGGCATCCAGTGGCGCCGCCTCAATGCATCGAAGGGCCCGGCCGTGCGCGCGACGCGCTGCCAGGCCGACCGTTCGTTGTATCGCGCCTTCGTGCGCGCGGCGGTCGAGTCGCAGCCGAACCTGACGCTGTTCCAGTCTGCGGTCGATGACATCGTCATCGAGGGCGGGCTGGTGCGCGGCGCCATCACGCAAACCGGACTGCGCTTCGAAGCGCCGGCCGTGGTGCTCACCGCCGGCACCTTCCTCGCCGGCAAGATCCATGTCGGCGAAACGCAATACGCCGCCGGCCGCGCCGGCGATCCACCGGCGACGACGCTGGCGCAGAAGCTGCGCGAGGGCCCGTTCGTCGTCGACCGCCTCAAGACCGGCACGCCGCCGCGCGTCGATGGGCGCACGCTCGATTATTCGGTGATGGAAGTGCAGCCGGGCGACGATCCACGTCCGGTGTTCTCGTTCATGGGCAGCGCCGCCGACCATCCGCGCCAGATGCCGTGCTGGATCACCCATACCAGCGAGCGCACCCACGCCATCATCCGCAACGCGCTGCATCGCTCGCCGTTGTATAGCGGCCAGATCGAAGGCGTCGGCCCGCGCTATTGCCCGTCGATCGAAGACAAGGTGGTGCGCTTCGCCGACAAGGCCTCGCACCAGATCTTCGTCGAGCCGGAAGGCTTGGACGTCGCCGAGGTCTATCCCAACGGCATCTCGACTTCGCTGCCATTCGACGTGCAGCTGGAACTGGTGCGCAGCATCCGCGGCTTCGAGCAGGCGCACATCACCCGCGCCGGCTACGCGATCGAGTACGACTACTTCGACCCGCGCGGCCTCAAGGCTTCGCTCGAGACCAAGGCGGTCGCGGGCCTGTTCTTCGCCGGTCAGATCAACGGCACCACCGGCTACGAAGAGGCCGCGGCGCAGGGCCTGCTCGCGGGCCTCAACGCCGCGCGCTTCGTGCAGCAGCAAGAGGCCTGGTCGCCGCGCCGCGACCAGGCCTACCTCGGCGTGCTGGTCGACGACCTGATCACGCACGGCACCACCGAGCCCTACCGCATGTTCACCTCGCGCGCCGAATACCGGTTGCAGCTGCGCGAGGACAACGCCGATCTGCGCCTGACGCCGATCGGCCGCGACCTGGGCCTCGTCGACGACGCGCGCTGGAGTCGTTTTTCGCCCAAGGCCGAAGCCGTCGCAGGCGAGACCGAACGTCTGCGCGGCCTGTGGGCCTCGCCCGGCAACGCGCTCGGCCGCGATGCGATCGCCACGCTCGGCATCGAGCTCAGCCGCGAGAGCAATGGCCTCGACCTATTGCGCCGCCCCGAACTCGATTACGCCAAACTGCTGTCGATCCCGGGCATGGGCGAGCCCGTGTCCGATCCGGCGGTCGCCGAGCAGATCGAGATCGAGGCCAAGTATTCCGGCTATCTCGCCCGCCAGCGCGAGGACATCGCGCGCCAGCAGCGCAACGAAGGCACCGCGATCGCGGACACGTTCGACTACGCCCTCGTGCGCGGCTTGTCGGCAGAAGTCCGGCAGAAGCTCGAGCGCGTGCGGCCGCAGACGATCGGCCAGGCACAGCGCATCCCGGGCATGACGCCGACGGCGATTTCGCTGCTGCTGGTGCACCTGGTGCGGCAGCGCCGCGATGCGGTCGCCTGAGCGCCGCGCGATGTTGTCCTCCGTGGCAACTCCGAACTTGCGCGACGGGTCCGAGCCATTCGAACGCCGCTTCGCGCTGCTTCTGATCGTGCTGGTTTCAATTGCGTTGTCGGCGTGTTCGCAGGAGCCAACGAACAATGCCGTCGCGCCGCAGGCCGATGTCGCCGAAGCGACCTATGCCGTCAGTCCGTGGCCGCTGATTGCCGGCCACGGTTCCGCGCAACCCGACCTGATCGTCGCGCCGGACGGCCGACTGCTGCTCACCTGGATCAGCAGTGCGGTCGGTCGTCGACCGGCCTTGCTGTTCTCTTCTTACGACGGCGTGCGTTGGCAACATGCCTCGCGCACGGTCGCGGTCGGCACGGCGTTGTTCGCCAACTGGGCCGACACGCCGCATCTTGCGGCCACGCGCGATGGCGCGTTCTGGGTGCATTGGCTGCAGCAGTCGCCCGATGCCGCCGGCGCCTACGACATCCTGCTCAGCCGCTCGCGCAGCAACGGCAGGAGTTGGAGCCCGCCGATCATGGTCAACGACGACGGCACCGCGAGCGAACACGGCTTCGTGTCGCTATGGGCGCAGTCCGACGACGCGCTCGGCGCAGCCTGGCTCGACGGTCGCGACACGGTCGCCGCCGCGGCACGCGCCGACGACAAGGATGCGCACGCCGGCCATGATGGCCACGCTGGTCCGATGACGCTGCGCGCGGCGCTGTTCGACAATTACCTGCAGCGCAGCCACGAAGTGCAGCTCGATGCGATGACCTGCGACTGCTGCCAGACCGATGTCGCCCTCACCGCCAGGGGCGCGCTGCTGGCGTACCGCGGCCGCACGCCGCAGGAGATCCGCGACATCCAGACCACGCGCTTCGACGGCGCCGCGTGGACCAAGCCGCAACGCGTGCACGCCGACGACTGGAAGATGCCAGCCTGCCCGGTCAACGGGCCAGCCATCGCCGCGCACGGCAACGACGCGGTGGTGGCGTGGTACACCGCGACCGACGACGCACCAGCGCTCAAGATCGCGCGCTCCACCGATGCCGGCGACCGCTTCACCGCGCCGGTGCTCGTCGATCGCGGCGATGCCGTGCAGGGCCGCGTCGATGTCGCCTTCGACGGCGCGCAAGCCTGGGTGCTGTGGCTACGCGAAGACGACAGCGGCCAGTCGCTGTGGCTGGCGCGTTATGCCGCGAACCTGTCGCGCGAGCTGCAGCGTCTCGAGGTCGCGCGGCTGCGGGGCCGTGGCCGTGGTACGGGATTCCCGAAGCTTGCACTGCGCGGCGAGGTCGCCTATGTCGTCTGGACCGATGTCATCGACGGCAAGCCGCACCTGCAGGGTGCGACAGTGCAGCGGCGTTGAGCGCTCGGGCTATCGCGGGCCTTCGGCGATCTTCGCCGTCCTGCCGAGGAAACGACCATAACGCCTAACGACGACGTCGACGGCCGAGCGCTCGGTCTTGGTCAGGTCCCGGAACAATGTCCATGCGAGATCGACGCGATCCGGGCCGAGGCTGCGCTTCCAGGTGCCCACGATGCGACCATCGATCACGATCGACGCGCCCACCAGGCCATTGATGCCGATCACCTGGCGATTGAAAGCGGGATCGACCGCGGCACTGCGATCCTTGTAGCCGACCAGGTATTCGTCGAAGGGCGGTAGCAGGTGCACCGACTTGCGCGGCTTGCGCGCGAGTTCTGCTTCCGGCGCCAGCCAGAAAACTTTTCCATCGATCGTTTCCTGCCGCACCAGCGCGTGCACCGAGGCGAATGCGGCCTGGGCATCCTTCACCGTCAATCCCGACCACCAGGCGAAATCCTGCGCGGTGGCCGGCCCGCGGCTACGGATGTAGCGCAGTGCCAATTCCGCGAGGGCCTCGTCACGCGACTTCACCGGCGTCGGCGGCAGCCAGGCATCGAGCAGCACGAAAGTCGGTTGCCGTCCCTCGCGCGGGCCGCCGCAGATCAGCCTTTCGTGCGCCAGCTGGCCGGTGATGTGGATGCCGCGCTGGTTCGCGGTCGCGATGTTCGCAGCGTCCAGTACCTGATACAGCGCGTTGCGCGTGATCGGCTCGCCATCGCGCAGTGTTTTCTCGACCACCTTGCGGCAGCGTTTGAAGACGCTCTCGTCGAGGCCGTAGTCGCGCTTGATGCGCGCGGCGTTGGCGGCAAGCACGCGCGGCGCCAGCAGCCGTTGCAGCCAGCGCACGTCGGCGGCGCCGACCAGATGCAAGGTGCCGCGCATCGGCCAGGTGCGCACGATCCGGCGCTCGGCGATCGCCTGTTCGACCGACGCTTCGCTCGCCTCCTGCATGCGCAGGCCAACGGCCCAGAGCGAACCGAGGTAATCCTGCGCCTGGACGGCGACGAGCCATGACACCACGTCCGCCGGCGCCGCGAATGCCGCTTCCATGATGCCCTGTCGCACGAGGCGAACATTCCGGATCGAGTTCATCGCAGCAGATGCACGCCTCGTAGGATGGGTTGAGCGAAGCGATACCCATCAACCACGCTCGCCGAAAGCCCCATCGCTGCCGACACCAACTCCCCAATCCCGCGACAACCGACCTTCCGCCACGTAACGATGGAAACTCGAATAACGCCAATTCGAGGCCGTGTCCGCCTGCCCGTGTTTGACTGGGTTGAAGTGCACGTAATCCACATGGCGATGGAAGTCCTCGTCATCGCGGATCAGGTGTTCCCAATAGCGCCGTTGCCAGATCGCACGCTCGCCTTTCGCGATGCGGCTGTCGCGGCGGCGCTCGCCACGTGGAATCCGGCGCGAAAACCAGGTCTTGATGAGGCGCCAGCGCAGGGGGTAATCCGCATCGTCGCGCGGCAACGTCCAAATGGCATGCACATGCTCGGGCAGTACCACCATCGCGTCGATTGTGAACGGATGGCGCGTGCGTGCGTAACGAACGGCGTTGCGCAGGTCATCGATGTGGTCGACAAGCAAGGTCGTTTCGCGGTCGGCGAGGTTGACAGTGAAGAAGTACGTGGCTCCGGGAACGGTCGCACGGCGGTAGTTGGTCATCCTTGACCTCCTGTCTGCGGGAAAGGCGATGGGTATCGCTGCGCTCAACCCATCCTACGATGAACTGTCGCCGCGTCATTTCTCCTTGCGCCAGTTCACCGACCCGCGATTCTCGATCGTGCTCGACTCGATTTCGACGTCGAAGCCCTTCTTCAGCAGATACTTCAGCGTCAGCACCTGGCCGGTGCCGAGGAGCGAGACGCCGTAGCCGACATAGAGCTTCGGCGACAGGAACTTGCCGACGCCGAACACGCTGCCGCCGAGCGCGCGCGAGTCCATGACGCCGGCATCGTCGAGGCCGATGCGGCTGCCGAGCTGCGAAGCGAGCAGACTGCCGCCGGCGGATAGCGCGGCCGAGGCGGCATCGAGCTGGCGGCTTTCATCGGCCGAGGCGCTCGACAGCGGACGGCCGAGCGCGAGATAGGCCAGCGCTTCGGATTCGTCGCTGGCCGGATCGGTCCACACGCGCGCCTGTGGTGCCGAGGCGCGACCATCGACGTCGATGCCGGCGGTGACGTCGCCGACCTTGCGTTCGGCACGGATGTCGAGCACCGGATCGGCGATCGCCGTGCCCGACCACACCAGCCGCCCGCGCGTGATGTCGAGCTTCTGGCCGTAGGCCTCGTAGCGACCGCCGACTTCGAGCGTGCCGGTCGCGATCATCTCGCGCCCCGGCCGCTGCCGCACGCGCAGGCTGCCGCCAAGCGTGCCTTCGAGGCCGAAGCCGTTGAGGCGCACGTCGTCGCCGAGTGCGAGCGTGAGGTCGAGATCGAGCGGCGAGGATGCGGTGCGCTTCGGGTCGACCGGATCGAGCACGACGACATCGGGCGAGGCGGACACGCCGTCGTCTAGGCGTTCGAGGTCGAGCTTGGCGCTCGGCACACCGACGCTGCCGGTGACGGTGATCGGCTGGCCGGCGGCGTAGCGCACGCTGACGTCGGGATCGATGATCGCGCGCACGTCGCGCGTGTCCGAGATCAGCACGTTCTTGCCGCTCAGCTTCAGCACCAGCGGTCTGATGTCGTTTGACGTCCGGTCGCCGCGCCAGCCGAGCGAGCCGTCGATCGCGAGGACGCCGCCGGCGCCTGTGCCGGCAGCCGAGGACGTGGTCACGCGCCCGCTGATGCGCGCGCTG
>JACMKK010000572.1 GCA_014380115.1 Luteimonas sp.
ATGCGCTGCTCGGCATCGACACCAGCGGCGGTGAATCCCACGAGGCCAGCAGTGCCGGCGAGTTGCGTTCGCTGCCGGCAAACCAGATGCAGCCGGGCCGCTATCAGCCGCGCACCGGGATGGATCCGGAGCGACTGACCGAGCTGGCCGAGTCGATCCGCGCGCAGGGCGTGATCCAGCCGATCGTAGTGCGCGAGATCCCGCCGAAGCCGGGCGCGCCCGCCCGCGGCGGCAAGACCTACGAGATCATCGCCGGCGAACGCCGCTGGCGCGCGTCGCTGCAGGCCGGACTGTCCGAGATCCCGGCGGTGGTGCGCGTCGTCGACGACCGCACCGTGGTCGCGATGGCGCTGATCGAGAACATCCAGCGTGAAGACCTCAACCCGCTCGAGGAAGCGCAGGCCCTGCATCGACTGATCGACGAGTTCGACCTGACCCACGCCCAGGCAGCCGAAGCGGTGGGCCGCTCGCGCGCGGCGGTCTCCAACCTGCTGCGCCTGCTGGAGCTGCCGCCCGCGATCCGCGCCCTGCTCGAAGCGCGTCGCCTTGAAATGGGCCATGCGCGCGCGCTGCTGACGCTGTCGCCGGAACTCGCCAGCAAGCTGGCGGCGGATGCCGCCGAGCATGGCTGGTCGGTGCGCGAGGTCGAACATCGCGCGCAACAGTTCGCGGCCGGCAAGCTGCCCGCGAGCGGCAGGAAGGCCAACGGCAACAAGGCCAAGCCGCAGGCCGATATCGCCTCGCTAGAAAACGAGTTGTCCGAATCGCTCGGCACCAAGGTCAGCATCGCCCACGGCCGCGGTGGCCGCGGGCGGCTGGTGATCCATTACAGCGACCTCGATACGCTCGACGGCGTGCTGGAAAAGTTGCGCGGCAAGGTCGGGTAGTCCCGCATGAGCGACGTCTCCGCCGACGCGGCGCCCGCGCTCTCGGTCGTCGTCCCGGTCTTCAACGAGCAGAACAACGTCGCGCCGCTGGTCCGCGAGATCGTCGCCGTGTTGCGCGGCCGCGCTGACGGCGGCGCATTCGAGATCGTCTACGTCGACGACCAGTCGCGCGACGGCACCCACGATGTTCTCGTGCGATTGAAAAGCGAAATTCCCGAACTGCGCGTGCTGCGCCACACCACGCAGAGCGGCCAGAGCACGGCGATCCGCAACGGCGTCAAGGCCGCGCGCGGCGCCTGGATCGCGACGCTCGACGGCGACGGCCAGAACGATCCGGCCGACATTCCGAAGCTGCTCGCCGCACGCGATGCCGCGACGCCGGACACGAAGATGATTGCGGGCTGGCGCGTGCACCGACAGGATTCCGGCAGCAAGCGCTGGGCGTCGAAATGGGCCAACAAGATCCGCGCGCGCATGCTGCGCGACGACACGCCCGACACCGGCTGCGGCACCAAGCTGTTCGAACGCGCCGCCTTCCTCGACCTGCCGTACTTCGACCACATGCACCGCTACCTGCCGGCGCTGATGCAACGTGCTGGCTGGCGCACGATCAGCGTGCCGGTCAACCATCGCGCGCGCGCCACCGGCACCTCGAAGTACAACAACCTCAACCGTGCGCTGGTCGGCATCCGCGACCTGCGCGGCGTGGTCTGGCTGATCCGCCGCAACAAGCGCACCGACATCCAAGAACTCTGAGAGCACGCGCATGGACTGGATGAACCAACCTTTCGAGTGGCTGGAATGGACCGGGCTGCATATGAGCCCGTGGAAGATCATCGGCCTGACCGGCGCGCTGATGTTCGGCGGGCGCTGGGTGGTGCAGTTCGTCGCCAGCAAGCGCGAAGGCAAACCGGTGATGCCGCGCGCGTTCTGGTACATGAGCCTGGTCGGCAGCGTGATGACGCTGAGCTACTTCGTCTTTTCGCAGAAGCAGGACTCGGTCGGCGTGATCCAGAACCTGTTCCCGTCGTTCACCGCCGCCTACAGCCTGTGGCTCGACATCCGCCACCGCGGCTGGCACCGGGACAAGGCGTCGCATTAACAGGCTTCTGGTCGCCCGCACTGCCCGACGCCCTCGCTCGTCATTCCCGCGAAGGCGGGAACCAGTGACTTTTGAGTTCGGAAGCGGGACTGAAGCGAAAGTCGCTGGGTTCCCGCCTTCGCGGGAATGACGGCCTCGCGAGTTCGGGACTTTCGCCCCCGCCTGTGGATAAGTGCTTGCCCGAAGGCCGCCTGGCCGGCATAATGCGCGGCTCGTTGCGTCCGGTCTGCCCCTTGGGGCATGGACCGGGTGGTCCGGAAGCCCGATTCCGTTCCGCCACCGGCAATGAATTCTGGTTCCCGTATCGCGCGCCACCACCGGTGGCGGGGCCGCCGTCTCCCAGGCTATGGGCGACAAAAATCGATCTCGAGGTGCGTATGTCCCGTAAATGCCAGGTC
>JACMKK010000573.1 GCA_014380115.1 Luteimonas sp.
GTGCGCGATCGCCTTGTCGACCATCGCGCTGGCCTCGGCCCGCGTGCCCTTGGACTTGTCCTGGGCGTGCGCCGGGGCCGAGCCCAAGGCCAGCAGGAACGCCGCGAAAGCGGCGGTGAGAATGCGCGTCATTGGTCGAGCTCCTCGTCGTTGTTGAATTGAGCGCCAGTGTGTCGGATTGCCCGCGCCGCGCCTGTGTGCTGCTTCACAGCCCGCCATGGATCGGCGTTACCTCTGTAATCGCCTCTAGCGCTTGAAGACGAGGTCGATGTCGACCGTGCGTCCGCCGGCGCCCGAGGGGTATTTCCATTGCGGGAGCGCCCTCACCACCGCGCGATCGAACACGCGCCGCGGCGTGGCGTCCACGATCTCGACGCGGGTGACTTCGCCCGCGACATCGATCGTCATCCGGGCGCGGACGTTGACCTTGAGTGCCGGCGGATTCTGGTCGAAGGCAAAAACTCCTTTAGTTTCCGTGGATTACAACCATAATCTCATGCGGCCACCTGGCGCGGGGCGCCCTGCGAGCAGCGCGAGCCGGCCGGGGTCATGTCGAGCAGGAACTTGTGCATGTCCCATGCTCCCGTGGGACAGCGCTCGGCGCACAGGCCGCAGTGCAGGCACACGTCCTCGTCCTTCACCATCACGCGCTCGGTCTTGAGCGGCGTCGACACGTAGAGCGCCTGCGAAAGGTTCGTCGCGGGCGCGTTCAGCCTCGCGCGGAGCTCCCCTTCCTCGCCGTTGGCGGTGAAAGTGATGCAGTCGACCGGGCAGATGTCGACGCACGCGTCGCACTCGATGCACAGCTTCGCCGTGAAGACCGTCTGCACGTCGCAGTTGAGGCAGCGCTGCGCCTCCTTCCACGCGAGCTCGGGGTCGAAGCCCAGCTCCACTTCCTCGCGGATGTTCTTCAACGCGATGGTGAGGTCCTTCAGCGGCACCTTGAAGCGCGCCTCGGGCGCGACCTGGTTGTCGTAGCTCCACTCGTGGATGCCCATCTTCTGCGACAGCAGGTTCACCTGCGGGGGCGGGCGCTCGTGCAGGTCCTCGCCATGGCACAGGCGGTCGATCGAGATCGCGGCGTCGTGGCCGTGCGCCACCGCCCAGATGATGTTCTTGGGTCCGAGCGCCGCGTCGCCGCCGAAGAAGACGTCCTTGCGCGTGGCCTGCAGCGTCACCGGATCCACCACCGGCATGCCGCTTTCGTCGAAGGCGATGCCGATGTCGCGCTCGATCCACGGGAACGCGTTCTCCTGCCCGACCGCGATCAGCACTTCGTCGCAGCCGTGGAATTCGTCGGGCTCGCCGGTCGGCACCAGCTTGCGGCGCCCCTTGTCGTCGTATTCGGCGCGCACGAGCTCGAAGGTCATGCCGGTGAGGCGGCCGCTGGCGTGGACGAAGTTCTTCGGCACGCGGTAGTCGAGGATCGGGATGCCTTCGTGCTGCGCATCTTCCTTCTCCCACGGACTCGCCTTCATCTCGTCGAAGCCCGAGCGCACCAGCACCTTGACGTCGGTTCCGCCAAGCCGGCGTGCGGAGCGGCAACAGTCCATCGCAGTGTTGCCGCCACCGAGCACCAGCACGCGCTTGCCGACCGCGGTGACGTGGCCAAAGTACACCGAGGCGAGCCAGTCGAGGCCGACGTGCACCTGCGCGTCGGTTTCCTTGCGCCCCGGCAGGTCGAGGTCGCGCCCGCGCGGCGCGCCGCTGCCGACGAAGACCGCGTCGTAATTTTTCGCCAGCATCTGCTTCATCGATTCGATGCGATGGCCGCCGATGAATTCGACGCCGAGATCAAGGATGTAACCGGTCTCCTCGTCGATGACTTCCTCGGGCAGGCGGAAGCGCGGCACCTGCGTACGCATGAAGCCGCCCGCTTTCGGGTCGGCCTCGAACACGGTGACGTGGTAGCCGAGCGGCGCGAGATCGCGTGCGACGGTCAGCGATGAGGGCCCGGCACCGATGCAGGCGACGCGCTTGCCGTTCTTCGTGGTCGCCGGTTGCGGCATGCG
The DNA here is from genome assembly GCA_014380115.1 of Luteimonas sp. Classification (GTDB taxonomy): domain Bacteria; phylum Pseudomonadota; class Gammaproteobacteria; order Xanthomonadales; family Xanthomonadaceae; genus Luteimonas. The sequence goes on from JACMKK010000573.1 coordinate 2,013, forward strand.
TGCGCGCACGTCGCCCTTGTGGTCGGCGGCGACGCGCTTGAGCCGGCAGATCGCGACCGGCTCGGGCTTGTCGCTCATCGAAGCCGGACCATTGTTCTCTTCCACGCGCCCTCGCCGGCACGCAGGTTCGCAGGGCCGATCGCAGGTGCGACCTAGGATCCCCGGGAACACGTTGCTGTGCCAGTTGACCATGTAGGCATCGGCGTAGCGGCCGGCGGCGATCAGGCGGATGTACTCGGGAACCGGTGTGTGCGCGGGACAGGCCCACTGGCAGTCGACGACCTTGTGGAAGACGTCGGGATTGCGAATATCGGTCGGCTTCACTACGACCCTCGCTGCTGGCTGGCCGGACGCGCCGGTCGTCGCTTGCGGGTCGAGTCTAGTCCTGTGGGGGGGGTGTGCGTCAGGGGGCAGGCGGGAATTTCGCTCTTTGGCTTCTTGGCTTCGGCTTCGGCTTCTAAGGATTCATGAACCACCGGTTCGCCTCCAGACCCGGAGGGCGGCGCACATGGATGTGCGCCGTTTTCCGATCGAGCCATGGATGGCGAGTCGGAAAATCCCCTCAGCAACAAAGCGGCTTGATTGATGTGTCGGGGAAAGCCCTTTCTTTTGGTTACTTTTCTTTGGGCTCAGCAAAGAAAAGTGACTCGCGCGATAGCGCGAAAGCTTCTTCCTTTCGGAAAGCACCAGGGCGACCAGAAGGCACCCCTCCCCAGCCCTCCCCTGCCTTCGCAGGGGAGGGGGCAAAAGCGCTACCCGGATTCCGGGCATCATCCGACCGCATCAGATCGCGCGTGGCTCGGCCTGCGCGTAGGTCTGCGATGTAGTCTGCGGCTCATCGCGCCGCACCCTGAACCAGGCCGCGTACAACGCCGGCAGGAACAGTAGCGTCAACGCCGTCGCCACCGTCAGCCCACCCATGATCGCCACCGCCATCGGCCCGAAGAACACCGAGCGCGACAGCGGGATCATCGCCAGGATCGCCGCCAGCGCGGTCAGCACGATCGGGCGGAAGCGGCGCACGGTGGCGTCGATGATCGCCTGCCAGCGCGCATGGCCGGCGGCGATGTCCTGCTCGATCTGGTCGACCAGGATCACCGAGTTGCGCATGATCATGCCGAACATCGCGATCGTGCCGAGCATCGCCACGAAGCCGAACGGCACGCGGAACACCAGCAGGAACAAGGTCACGCCGATCAGGCCGAGCGGCGCGGTCAGCATCACCAGCAGGACGCGCGAGAAGCTGCGCAGCTGCAGCATCAACAGCGTCGCGACCACCGCGATGAACAGCGGCACGCCAGCCGCCACAGAACGCGAGCCGCGCCCGGAATCCTCGACCGTACCGCCGGTCTGCAACAGGTAGCCGCTGGGCAATTGCGCGCGGATCGCGTCGAGCGTGGGTTCGATCTCGGCGGTCACGGTCGGCGGCGTGACGTCGCCGTCGATGTCGGCGCGGATCGTGACGGTCGGCAGGCGGTTGCGATGCCAGACGATGCCGTCCTCGAACCCGTATTCGAGCTTGGCGACCTGCGACAGCGGCACCGTCTGGCCGTTGCTGGTCGGCACCGCGAGCGAGCCGAGCAGCGTTAGACGCTCGCGCTCGTCATCGGGACCGCGCAACAGGATCTCGATCAGCTCGTTGCCCTCGCGGTACTGGCTGACCGACGAGCCGGCGAGCGAACCCTGCAGGAACTGCGCGAGCTGCGCCGAGCTGACGCCGAGCGCACGCGCGCGATCCTGGTCGATCGTCAGGCGCACGACCTTACTCGGCTCGGACCAGTCGAGATTGACGTTGCGCACGCCCGGATGCGCGCGCACCTTCGCCATGACCTCGCGCGCCAGGCGCTGTACTTCCGGGATGTGTTCGCCGGAGACGCGGAACTGGATCGGATAACCGACCGGCGGGCCGTTCTCGAGCCGCGTCACGCGCAGCTGCAGCGCCGGGAACCGCCCCGCGGCCTCGTCGATCAGCCAGCGCCGCATCGATTCGCGCGCCTCGATGTCGCGTGTCAGCAGCACGAACTGCGCGAAGTTGGCCGCAGGCAGCTGCTGGTCGAGCGGCAGGTAGAAGCGCGGCGAGCCGGTGCCGACGTAGGCGACGAAGTTCTCGACTTCCTTGCGCTCTCCGAGCATCGCCTCGAGCCGCTTCGCTTCCGCTGCCGTGGCCTCGAGCGAGGCGCCTTCGGCCAACTCCAGGTCGACCATCAGTTCCAGTCGGGTCGAGCTCGGAAAGAACTGCTGCGGCACGAAGCGGAACAGCATCACCGCGACCACGAACATTGCGATCGTCACCGCGATGACGGTCTTGCGGTGCCCCACGCACCAGCCGACGACGCTGCGGAAGCGCTGGTAGAACGCGGTCTGGTAGGGATCGTGGGCGTGGTCGTGGCTGTGATCCTTAGGCGCGGCCCATTCGCGCAGCGCAGCCGACGGCAGCTTCGCTGCGAACCAGGCGCGCAGCGCCAGTGCACGACCAGCGAGCGAGCGCGGCGGCGGCGCCTTGCGCGCATGGCCGAAGTCGGGCAGCAGCTTGTCGCCGAGGTAGGGAATGAACACGACCGCCGCGATCCACGACAGCAGCAGCGCGATCGTCACCACCTGGAAGATCGAGCGCGTGTATTCGCCGGTGCTCGAGGCCGCGGTCGCGATCGGCAGGAAGCCGGCCGCGGTGACCAGCGTACCGGTCAGCATCGGGAACGCGGTCAGGTCCCAGGCCGCGGCCGCGGCTTTCACGCGGTCGAAGCCCTGCTCCATCTTCACCACCATCATCTCGACCGCGATGATCGCGTCGTCGACCAGCAGGCCGAGCGCGAGCACCAGCGAGCCGAGCGAGATCTTGTGCAGGCCGATGCCGAAGTACTGCATCGTCGCGAATGTCATCGCCAGCACCAGCGGGATCGACAACGCGACTACCAGGCCGGTGCGGAAGCCGAGCGAGAAGAAGCTTACCAACAGCACGATCGCGACCGCCTCGGCTAGCACGCGCACGAATTCCTCGACCGA
>JACMKK010000574.1 GCA_014380115.1 Luteimonas sp.
CGCTTGCGGCAGCGGAAGGCCGCGCGTAGCCTCGATATCGGTTTTCAACGTGGAGAACAGGGATGACGATCAGGGTTTTCGTGGTCGATGACCACGCCTTGGTACGCGCTGGGATGCGCATGATCTTGTCGGGCGAGACCGATATCGAAGTGGTCGGCGAGGCGGAGAGCGGCGAGGATGCCTTGCCGCAGATCCGCAAGCTGAAACCGGACGTGGTGCTGTGCGACCTGCACCTGCCGGGCGTAAGCGGGCTCGAAGTCACCGAACGCATCGTCAAGGGCGACTATGGCACGCGCGTAATCGTGGTATCGGTCATGGAGGACGGGCCGTTGCCGAAACGCCTCATCGAAGCAGGCGCGTCGGGCTACGTCGGCAAAGGCGGCGATGCAGTCGAGTTGCTGCGTGCCGTTCGTGACGTTGCGCGCGGCAAGCGCTATCTCGCCAGTGGCATTGCCCAGAAGCTCGCCCTGGCCGGCATCGGCGGCGGCGACTCACCTTTCGACACGCTGTCGCCGCGTGAAATCGAGGTCGCCATGCTGCTGGTGCAGGGCTTGCGCCAGGAGGACATCGCCAAGCGCCTCAACCTCAGTGCGAAAACGGTCAATACGCACAAGTCGCGGCTGTTCGAGAAACTGGCGATCCAGGACAACATCGCACTCGCGCGATTGGCGAGCCAGTACGGGCTCTCGGATCCCGCGCACGCGCTTTAACGCGTACGCGGGCCGATGGCATCAGGCGTTGCGGGTCAGGCGATCCGCATCGCTCTCGCTCGCTTCCTCGCTGTTTTCCTCGGCATCGGCCACCGCTTGCGCGGCGGCTTCGGCGGGAGCAGGCGCGGCATCGAACAGGCCGGCAGTCGTCGGAACCGCTTCCGCAGTCATGCTCGCGGCATAAGCCGGAGTCGGTTCGACCTCGGTGGTCGAGGTCACGAACGGAGCGGGACTCGCGGGCTCGGCGACGTCGATGGCGTAAGCCGAAGCCGGTTCGACTTCCGTGGTCGAAATCGGGAACGGAGCGGCGTTCACAGACTCGCTGACGTCGGCCGCGTAAGTCGGAATCGACTCGACTTCTGGGGTCGACGACACGAACGGAACGGGATTCGCGGGCTCGGCGAGATCGATCGCGAGCGGCATCGTGGTGGCCACATTGCGATCGGCGATGGCGGCGTGCTCCGTTTCGGCTGTAGGCGCCACGACGGTTGGCACCGAAGTTTCAAGGCTGCGCGCCATGCCGCTGTCGAAGTCCTGCCTGACGACGAACGCGCTCGCAGCACGGGGATTGTCCGCTTCGCGGGCCGGCAGAGGAGGGTTCGCCGACGCCGGTTCTACCGAGGTGATCTCCGCAGCGATATCCGCAGCGACCGCGGCGGGCGTCGTGGGCTCGCTCAACATCGGCGCGGGAGCCGGCGCGGGCATGGGCGTGAGTTGCGGCCTGGCGACTGAATCGTCGTCATCGAAATCGAACTCGGGCTGCGAACGATTCGCTGCAGCGACTTCGTCGCCGTGCAGGACGTCTTCGCTGTCCGCGTTCTCGGCTACGGCACCTTCGGCGCCACCACGGCGACGGCGGCGGCCCCCGCGGCGACCGCGACGACGACGGCTGGTCGATTCGCCTGCGCTTTCGGAACCCGCGCTCGCGTCGTCCGGATCGGCGTCGTGCGATGGGGTGGAGATCGCAGCCGCTTCAGCAGCATCCACTTCGGTCGCAGGCGCGAGCGAGGCTGCGGCAAGGGCAGCGACGACCGGCTTGGGCGCCTCGGGCAGAGGAGCGGCCACCTTCTGTGACTCCACTTCCTGCGGTTCGCTTTGCGGACGCGCGTCGGCGACGGGTGCCTGGGCTCTGACGTCGAGAGGGGCGTCCTGCTGTCCGGGCCTGGGTTGCTTCTGCCGCGGCGGATTATGCTTTTGCGGCTTCTGTTGCTGTTGCTGTTGCTGCTGCCTTTGCGGCTTGTTCTGCGCCGGCTCACCCGCTTGTGGCGCGGCGGCCTGTCCCTGGTTGCGACGCGGCTCGTCGCGACGAACGCCGTCACGGCTGCCCTGCGGGCGCCCGCCGTTGCGGCCATCGCGACGCTGATTGCCGCCGCGATCATTGCGTTCGTTGCGACCGCCTCGGCCTTCGTGCTGTGGCCGCTCGCCACGCACGGGGACGACGACAGGCGCCGCCTCTCCACCGAACAGGCCCTTCAGCCAGCCGACGAATCCACCGCTGGCCGGCACTGGCTGCGTCGGCGTCCGCGCAACCGCGGGTGCCACTGCTGCTGCCAGCGCGGGCATTTCTTCGCGCGGCTCGCGCATCGGCGCAGGCTGGGCGGGACGCACCGCGGTCACCGCGGGTGCGGCCGGAACATTGAGATTGGCCTTGGTCAGCGCGATCGTGGCCAGCTTGCGCGGCGTGCCGCGCTGATAGCTGGGCTTGCTGGTTTCTTCGCCGAGCTCGTTCTCGCGGATGCGCGTGACTTCGTAGTGCGGGGTCTCGAGCTGGTCGTCGGCGACGATCAGGATCGGCGCGTCGTGGCGCTGCTCGATTTCGCTCAGCGCGCGGCGCTTCTCGTTGAGCAGGTAGTTGGCGATCTCGACCGGGGCCTGCACCAGCACCTGTCCGGTGTTCTCCTTCATCGCGTGCTCTTCGGCGACGCGGATGATCGACAACGACAGCGATTCGATGCTGCGCATGCGGCCATGGCCTTCGCAACGCGGGCACACCAACTGGCTGGATTCGCCGAGCGAGGCGCGCAGGCGTTGCCGGCTCATTTCCATCAAGCCGAACTTGGAGATGCGGCCGAGCTGCACGCGCGCGCGATCGAAGCGCAAGGCGTTCTGCAGCTTGTTCTCGACGTCGCGCTGATGCTTGCTCGAGGACATGTCGATGAAGTCGATCACCACCAGGCCGCCGAGGTCGCGCAGGCGCATCTGCCTCGCGACTTCTTCCGCCGCCTCGAGGTTGGTGTTGAACGCAGTCTCCTCGATGTCACCGCCCTTGGTGGCGCGCGCGGAGTTGACGTCGATCGCAGTCAGGGCTTCGGTCTGGTCGATCACCAGCGCGCCGCCGGACGGCAGGCGTACGGTGCGCTCGTAGGCGTTCTCGATCTGCGACTCGATCTGGAAGCGGTTGAACAGCGGCGTGTCGTCGGTGTACTGCTTGAGTTTGCGCAGGTTGTGCGGCATGACCTGCTGCACGAATTCCTTGGCCTCGGCGTACATCTCGTCTGTGTCGACCAGGATCTCGCCGATGTCGGCGCGCATGTAGTCGCGCAGCGCACGGATGATGAGGCGCGATTCCTGGTAGATCAGGAACGGCGCCGGCTTGGTCAGCGCGGCCTCGGCGATCGAGCGCCAGACCTGCAGCAGGTAATCGAGGTCCCACTGCAGCTCTTCAGCGTCGCGGCCGACGCCGGCGGTGCGGATGATCACGCCCATGTCGTCGGGGATTTCCAGCACGTCCATCGCCGCCTTGAGCGCGGCGCGGTCGTCGCCTTCGATGCGGCGCGAGACGCCGCCGGCGGTCGGCGAGTTCGGCATCAGCACCATGTAGCGGCCGGCCAGGGAGATGAACGTAGTCAGGGCGGCGCCCTTGTTGCCGCGTTCGTCCTTGTCGATCTGGACGACGACTTCCTGGCCTTCGCGCAAGAGTTCCTTCAAGCCGGCCTTGTTGTGGTCGACGCCAGCCTGGAAATAGTCGCGGGAGATTTCCTTCAGCGGCAGGAAGCCGTGGCGCTCGCCGCCATATTCGACGAAGGCCGCTTCCAGCGAAGGCTCGAGCCGGGTGATGCGGCCCTTGTAGATGTTGGACTTCTTCTGTTCCTTCGACGGTTGCTCGATGTCGATGTCGTAAAGGGTCTGTCCGTCGACGATGGCGACGCGCAGCTCTTCTGCCTGCGTCGCGTTGATCAGCATGCGTTTCATGTTGCGTTCCTCACGCGCTCTCGCACGCGGAACGCCGGGGCGTTTCGCCTCTGGATTACCGCCGGCTGCGCCTGCTCGGAGTGGGCTTCCTGCTGGGCAGGGGCCCGCGCGCGGCGCGGCTTGAGTGTTCCAGCGCTACGACACCACGGCGGGCCGCGGGAGCGCTTGTTGCTAGGTGGACCTGTTTCGGGCCGGCGACAAGCTTTGGCAACTACCGAAGTAGGGCGTCTGCGTCGCGCGGGACATGTTCAGCGCCGATGTCTGACGCACCGGGCGATGTCCGGGTCTGCCGATGAGCCGCTAACATGGCCGCCCCGGGGGCGGTGGTCGCGGACTGCGTCGGGTATCGCGGGGAGGAAGGCTTCTGGCCTCGGTAACTCCCTTCGAAATCAAACCCTTATCTCGCCCGGCGAGTGTAACAGACCAAGAGTGCCCGATGCCCTATTCAGATTCACGCCCCCCATCGCCCGCAGTACCTGCGACCTCCGCCGCCCGTACCGTGCGCATCACGGAAGATCGCGGCGGGCAGCGGCTGGACAATTTCCTCCTGAACCTGCTCAAGGGCGCCCCGCGCAGCCTGGTTTACAAGCTGGTCCGCAGCGGTCAGGTCCGCATCAATGGCGGGCGCGTCAAGGCCGATCGCCGGCTGGAGGAGGGCGACGAGGTCCGCATCCCGCCGGTGCGCATCGAGGACCCGGCCGACAAGGGCACGCCGGCCAAGGGGCTGCTCGAGGCCATGGAGGCGAGCATCGTCTTCGAGGATCCGCGCCTGCTGGCGATCAGCAAGCCGTCGGGCGTTGCCAGCCATGGTGGCAGTGGCATCACTTTCGGGGTCATCGAAACCCTGCGTGCGCTGCGCCCGACCCAGACCCTCGAACTGGTGCATCGGCTCGATCGCGACACTTCCGGCCTGCTGATCATCGCCAAGAAGCGCTCGGCACTGACCGAGTTGCAGGCGCTGATGCGGGAAGAGGGGGGCATCACCAAGCGCTACCTCGCGCTCCTGGTCGGACGCATGCCCGAGGGCACGATGAGCGTCGATGCGCCGTTGCATGTCGGCTTGCGCCAGGGCGGCGAGCGGCACGTACAGGTCAACGCTGGCGGCAAGCCCTCGCTGAGTCATTTCAAGGTGCTCGAGCGGCGCAGCGGCCACAGCTATTGCGAGGTCCGCATCGAGACCGGCCGCACCCACCAGATCCGCGTCCACGCGCAGCACATCGGCCATGCGGTGGCGGGCGATGACAAATACGGCGATGAAGCCGTCAACAAGCGGCTACGCGAGCAGGTCGGGTTGAAGCGGCTGTTCCTGCACGCCGCGTCGCTGGAGTTCGCGCTGGATGGCGGCAAGGCGCCCTATGTCTTGAATGCGCCGCTGGCCACCGAGTTGGTGGACGTGCTCGATCGGCTAGCGTAAGTCGCTAAAAAGCGATGCTAGTGCAGATGGCGCGGCTCGGCCGCGACGTAACCTCGACATAGAACGATGCAGCGTCGCCTATGCAGCCAGTGCGTCGGCGTGCGCGGCGCAAATGAAGTCGTTCTCGCTCAAACCCCCGACATCGTGCGTCGAGTAGCGCACCACGCAGCGGTCGTAATGCACGCCAAGATCGGGATGATGGTCTTCGCGGTTGGCCATGTGCGCCAGCGCGTTCACGAACGACATCGTGCGGTAGTAATCCTTGAACTTGAAGGTCCGGGTCAGGGCGTGGCCGCTTTCGGCGAGTTCCCAGCCCGCGACTTCGGGCAGCAATTCGTGGATGCGGGCCTGGCCCAGTTTGTGTTCGGCGCCCTTGCGCGGGAGGCAATGGGCCTGGGCGAGGGGAATCAGGTCGGACATGCGGGTTCTCCGTGGGGCCGGAACGAGGTGGCCGGATTGCTGAACGATCCGGCCCGTTCCGCGTCGCGCCGGATGAGCGCGCAATCGCGGATGGCTAGAATACGCCCATGATCCAGATCTCAGACTCGGCGCAAAGCCATTTCCGCAAGTTGATCGAGCGCGAGGACCTGCCCGGGCTCGGCGTGCGGCTTGCGGCCATGCATCCCGGCACGCCGACCGCCGACGTGCGCCTGGAGTTCGCCGAACCGAAGGATCTGCACGGCGACGAATGGGCGATCGACTGCGAGGGCTTCACGTTGTGGCTCGACGCGGCGAGCGTGAAATTCCTCGACGGCGCCGAGATCGACTACGCGACGCAGACGACCGGCGGCCATCTGCAGATCCGCGCGCCGAAGATCAAGGGCGAAGTGCCGGGCGAATCTGCCTCACTGGTCGAGCGCGTGCAGTGGCTGGTCGAGCACGAGATCAACCCGCAACTCGCGCAGCACAAGGGCCATGTCTCGGTGCAGGAAGTCACCGCAGCGGGGGTCGTCGTGTTGCGGTTCGGCGGCGGTTGCCATGGCTGCGGCCTGGCCGACGTGACCTTGAAGCAGGGCATCGAGAAGACGCTGCTGGAGAAAGTGCCGGGCGTGACCGCGGTCCGAGACGCCACCGACCACGACACCGGCGACGCACCGTACATGCCGCGCGACGCGGCATAAGCAGCCCCTCGGCGCGAGCGGCTTCTAGAGAATGTTCTCGTCCGCCGACCTGATCGACGCGCTGCGCAGGCGCACACGCAGGTCGCTGCGGCCGGAACGTCCCGCCGGCGAATTCCCGCCGGGATGGAGCGCTTGGTTCGCCTCGCTCCGCGAACGCGTCGGCGCGGTCACCGGCGCCACGGCCGAGGCCATCATCGGATTGCTGATGCTGCGCGAGCCGGCGCCGGTGCCGCGCGCTACGGTCGAGCTCAATCGCTGGCAATCCTTCGGCACCTTGTGGCGCCAGCAGTGGCACCCTGCGAGCAAGGACGAACGCTGGGTCCGCGTGATCGGCTACGCGCTGACGTTCTTCATCCACGTCGTGCTGGCGATCCTGCTGCTGTGGCTGGCCTATGTGCGCTTCATGGGCCTGCCGGCGTCGGCGCCGGAAGGAGACAGCACGGTCCAGGTGGAATTCATCGGCGAGGGCACGCCCGAGGACGAGGGCGGCGGGCCACCGCGCGGCGATACCACCGAACCTGCCGCGGCGGCAGCGGCCAGTGCCGCGGGCGAAACCACGCCGACGCCGATCCGCGCCGATCCGCAGCTGGCGCAGCCGTCGTCGTCGTCCGATACGGTGGTGCCGTTTGTCGAGATTCAGCCGCCGCAGGAGCCCGCGCCTTCGGGTGCGCAGCCGCTGCAGGTGACGGAAGTGCCGGTGCCCGACACGACGTTCGTGCTGCCGCCGCCAACCCTGCGCGCGCCGAAGCTGCCGCAACCGGATGTTTCGGCACCTGAATTGCGCGCGCCGACGCGGGAAGTGCAGGTCGTTGAAATCCCCACGCCGATCCAGCCGATCGAGCGCCCATTGCCGCAGCGCGAAATCGTCGTGCCGCAGATCCAGCAGCGTCCCGCGGAAGTCGTGCAGCGCGAGATTCCCACGCCATTGCCGTCGGTGCCGACGCCGGCGCTGCCGCAGCGCACGATCGCCACTCCCGAATTGCGCACCCAGGCGCCGCAGGTTGCCACGCGCGACGTTCCGATGCCGCCCGGGGCATCGACCGATGCACCGGCCGCGACCGGTACTGCGACGGCGCGATCGAGCGAAGGCACCGCGC
>JACMKK010000100.1 GCA_014380115.1 Luteimonas sp.
CCGCGGCCGCGCAACGCGCCGGCGGGACGACGCCGACCAGTCCATCGCAAGTGGGCACGACGACGCCGTCGATCCCGGCCACGGGCACTGCTGCGACCGCGACGCCGAACACCGCCGTAGCAGTAGCCGGCAACGACACACGTTACATCCTGCAGGCCGGCGCGTTCGGCGCCTCCGGCGATGCCGAGGCGCTCAAGGCCCGGATCGCGCTGCTCGGCCTGGGCGCGCGCGTCGAGTCGGCCAGCATCAACGGCAAGACCATGTACCGCGTGCGCATGGGGCCGTATGGCACCGCGTCGGAACTCGCCGAGGCCAAGGGCAAGCTCGGCAACGGCGGCCTGCCGGCGATGGCAATCAAGGTGAAGTGAGCGGCCGCGAGCGGCGTCGCGGATCGTTGCGAGGCGTCACGGTTTGGCGGGCCGGGGTCGCGACCGGTGAGATGGCCCGCAGCCACAATGCTTCGCCAAGGGAGAAGCCCGCATGGCCATCGAAGCCGCACTGATCAAGCCCGTCGTCGACGCCCTGCTCGGGCTGTTCAGGCAGGGCGAAAACCTGCATCTCAAGCGCAACGCCGAGACCGCGCTGCGCGAGGCCATCCGCGAGCTGCTGCTGGCCAATCCCAACGAAAGCAAGGCAGAAGCGCGGATCGCGATCGCGAAGGCGGCAGGCATCATTTCCGAGGACGTGGTGCTGGCCGAGAAGATGCTCAGCAGCCACCGCGCCAACGAGGCGCGCACGCGCGGTAAGGGCGGCGGCGGCAAGCCGCGCAAGGCGGCAAGCGCCGACAAGGACGGCGAGCCGGCGACCGCGGACAAGACGCCCGCGAAGAAGGCCGCGAAGGCCAAGCCGGCACCTAAGAAGCCCGCGAAGAAAGCCTGACCGGCGTAGGCTGCAAGCGCCTTCGGACGCAGGCCTGCCATGTCGCCCCATCTTCTGTTCTCCGCACTGTGCCTCCTATGGATCGGCAGCGAACTCTGGCTCGGCCGGCGTCGCCGCTCGGATGACCGCACGCGCGACAGCGGCACGCTGCGCCTGCTGTTGATCACGGTCTACGTCTGCGTCGGCCTGGCGATCTGGATCGCGTCCAGCGGCTGGGGGCCTTATCCACCAGGCTTGCGCGAAGCGCTGTTGTGGGCCGGCATCGTGCTGATGGCCGCGGGCCTGGCGCTACGCTGGTGGTCGATCCGCGTACTCGCGCATTTCTTCACCATCGACGTCGCCATCCGCCCGGACCATGAGCTCATCCGCAGCGGCCCTTACCGCCTGCTGCGGCATCCGTCGTACACCGGCGCGCTGATGACGTTCTACGGATTCGCGCTCGCGCTCGGCGATGTCTGGTCGCTACCGGTGGTCGTCGTACCGGTGACGATCGCGTTCCTGTGGCGGATCCGCATCGAGGAGCGCGTGCTGTCGGCGGCCTTCGCTGCGCAATACGCGCAATACGCGCGCGAAACGAAGCGGCTGATTCCCTACGTCTGGTGACAGGCGCCCGCTTCGGCGAATTACAATCCGGTCATGACCAAGACCATCATGATCACCGGCGCGACCTCCGGGTTCGGCGCCGCGACCGCGAAGCGTTTCGCCGCAGCAGGCTGGCGCGTGGTCGCGACCGGCCGCCGTGCCGGA
>JACMKK010000101.1 GCA_014380115.1 Luteimonas sp.
CACGCGCGAAGACGCCGACCTGTGCATCCTCGCCGCGCCGTCGGCGTTGCCGGAATGCATCACCTGGGCCGTGATCCCGCGCGGCCGCGTGCTGCGCGACTACGCGCTGGCGCTGCTGCACGGCCTCGCCCCGCAACTCGATCGTCGTGATTTACGCCGCGTGCTCGAAGGCAATCTCGAACCGAACTGGCCAAAACCGCCGAGCTGGGTCGAGTTGAGTCAGCCGATTGCTGTTTAGAGCAACAGCAAATCTTGAAGCAACAGCAAATCTCCCCCGGCCCCTCTTTTTCAAAGAGGGGAGAACAGCGGCTCGTATGATCGTAGGGAACTCGGCTTGCCCGGAAGAATCGGCGTCCGGCGATCAGCTCCCCTCCCTGAAAGGGAGGGGCTGGGGGAGAGTTGCTTTTCGCGGCGCGTTCAAACGGCTATTGAATTGCAGGAAGCAAAGTCGCTGGGTTCCCGCCTTCGCGGGGCTTTCAACAACCGAATGGCTGGTCATGACGGGTGGGGCATTCCAGTTCGCGTGCAGCTACGCCGCCATCCCCGTCTCGTCGTCGAAATGCAGCCCGCACTCGCGCGCCAGGCCGAAAAAGCGCGTGTCTTCCTGGCTCATCCCCGGCTCCAGCCGTCGTGTGGTGTGGACGTCGCCGATCGAGACGTAGCCCTTGTCCCACAACGGGTGATACGGCAGGTCATGCCGCTGCAGGTAGTTCCAGACGTCGCGGTCGCTCCAGTCGGCGAGCGGATGCAGTTTCCAGCGACCGTCGCGCAGTTCGATGAAGTCGATGCCGGCGCGCGAGCGCGACTGGCTGCGGCGCAGGCCGGCGATCCAGGTGCGCACGCCGAGTTCGTCCAGCGCGCGCTGCATCGGTTCGACCTTGCGCAGCCGGTTGTACTGCTGCAATCCGTCGAGCCCGTCTTCCCACAGCTTACCGAGCCGCGCTTCCATCCAGGCGATGCCGATCTGTGGGCGATAGACCTTGAGGTTCAGCGCGAGGCGCTCGCTGAGCTGGTCGATGAAGCGATAGGTTTCCGGAAACAGATACCCGGTGTCGATCAGGATCACCGGAATGTCCGGCAGTTGCCGCGTCGCCAGGTGCAGCGATACTGCCGACTGCGCGCCGAAGCTCGACGACAGCGCGTGCTGGCCGGACGTGTTGCGCAGCGCCCAGGCGACGCGCTCTTCGGCGCTGCGCTGCGACAGCCAGTGGTTGAGCTCGGCCAGCGCGCGGGTAGATTCTGCTGCGGCCAGCGGATCGGGCGGCGTCATGTCAGTGCCTCGGTGGGAACGTGTTCGATGAGAGCGTGTTCGATGGGAGCGTGTTCGATAGGGATGGCGCGGCGCACGTCGCGTTCGGGGATCGCAACGACGCCACGACGTACCAGGAAGTCGCCGAAGCCTTCGTCCTGCGTGCGTTCGCCGGCGTAGTCGGCGAACAACGGGTCGAGGGCGGAAAGGATGTCCGTTTCGGCGATGTTGTCGCGATACAGCGTGTTGAGGCGCTGGCCGCGGTGGTCGGCGCCCAGCATCAGGTTGTAGCGGCCGGGCGCCTTGCCGACGAGCGCGATCTCGCCCAGGTAAGGCCGCGAGCAGCCGTTGGGGCAGCCGCTGATGCGCAGGTGGATCGGCGCATCGGCGATGCCGTGGCGGGCGAGCAGGGCTTCGACCTTGCTGATCAGATCCGGCAGGTAGCGTTCGGCCTCGGCCATCGCCAGACCGCAGGTCGGGAACGCCACGCAGGCAAGTGCGTTGCGTCGTAGTGGGCTCGCGGCGCGATAACCATCGAGGCCGAATTCGGCAATCAGCGCATCGACGCGTGCGCGCAGTTCCGGCGCGATGCCGGCGATGACCAGGTTCTGGTTCGGCGTCATGCGGAACTCGGCGCGATCGTCCCGGTCGTCTTCCAGGAGCAGGCGCGCGATCGCACGCAGGCCACTGAGATGGCGCACCGCATCGCCGCGCCCGTCGAGCGCACCGTCGACGATGCGTCCGGCCGGAATCCGCAGCGTCAGGTGCGCGCGGCCATCCTCGCCTTCGCTCCAGCCGAAGCGGTCGCCGTTGTGCTCAAAAACGAACGGTCGCGCCGGCGGGAGGGAGAATCCGGCGCGCCGTTCAATCTCGAGCTTGAACCAATCCAGTCCGCGGTCGTCGATCGTGTACTTGAGCCGCGCGCGCTTGCGCACGTCACGATTACCGTAATCGCGCTGGGTGGTGACGATGGCCTCGGCGATCGCGATCACCTGATCGGGTGCGACGAAGCCGATCACGCTGCCGAGGCGCGGATAGGTCTCCGGATCGCCATGCGTGGCGCCCATGCCGCCGCCGACCGTGACGTTGTAGCCGAGCACTGAGCCGCGCTCATCGAGAATCGCGATGAAACCGAGATCCTGCGCGAACACGTCGACATCGTTGTACGGCGGAATCGCGAACCCGATCTTGAACTTACGCGGCAGATAGCGCGCGCCGTAGATCGGCTCGGCTTCCTCGCCACTGCTGGCGACGCGCTCCTCGTCCAGCCAGATCTCGTAGTAGGCGCGGGTGTTCGGCAGCAGGTGTTCGGACAGCGCCGCGGCCTGCGCATGCAGGGCCGCGTGCGCGGCCGAGAGCTGCGGGTTGGCCGCGACCGCGACGTTACGGTTGACATCGCCGCAGGCAGCAAGGGTGTCGATCAGCGCGGCGTTGATCGCCTGCATGGTCGCCTTCAGTTCGCTCTTGATCACGCCGTGCAGCTGGAAGGCCTGGCGCGTGGTGATGCGCAGGCCGCGTTCGGCGTAAGTAGTGGCGATGGCATCGAGCTGCAGCCACTGCTGCGGCGTGACCACGCCGCCCGGGGTGCGCGTGCGGATCATGAAGCTGTAGGCCGGCTCCAGTTTCGCAGCGCGGCGTTCGTCGCGGAAGTCGCGTTGGTCCTGCTGGTAACTGCCGTGGTACTTGATCAGCGTCTGGTCGTCTTCGCGCAGCGCGCCGGTGACCGGATCGGCCAGGCTTTCGAGCAGCGAACCTCGCAGGCGGTGGCTTTCGTGCTTGATGTCTTCGACGGAATGCGTGCTCATCAGTACACGTCCCGCGCGTAGCGGCCCTGGCTTTGCAGGCCCTGCAGGAAGCTCGCAGCCGCATCGGCATCGCCGCCGTTGTGCGTGGCGATCACCTCGAGTAGCGCGGTATGCACGCCCTTGCCCATCGCGATCGCGCCGCAGACGTAGAGGTGGGCGCCGTTGTGCAGCCAGTCGTAGACGTCGCGGCCTTGTTCGCGCAGGCGCTGCTGGACGTAGATCCTGTCCATGCGATCGCGCGAGAACGCCAGGTCGAGGCGTTGCAGCTGGCCGGACTTCAGCGCGCGCTGCCATTCGAGCTGATACAGGAAGTGGCTGCTGAAATGCGGATTGCCGAAGAACAGCCAGTTGCGGCCAGCGGCACCGATGGCGGCACGCTCCTGCACGAAGCCGCGGAACGGCGCGACGCCGGTGCCGGGGCCGATCATGATCACGTCGCGCGACGCGTCGGCCGGCAGGCGGAAGCGCTCGTTGCGCTCGATATGGATCGGCAGCGCGTCGCCGTCCGCGCGTGAAGCGAGGAAATGCGAGGCCGCGCCCCAGCGCGTGGCGCCGGCCCGCTCGTATTCGACATGCGCGACGGTGAGGTGCGCCTCGTCGCCGACCACCTTCTGGCTCGACGCGATGGAGTACAGCCGCGGAACCAGCGGCCGCAGCGCGGCCACCAGCGCTTCGGGCGCCCAATCGGCCGGCCAGGCCTGCAACAGGTCGATGACCTGGCGCTCGCCGAGCCATGCGCCGAGCGCGGCATTGCCTGGCGCGAGCAGGGCCTGCAGCTCGGCGTCGCCGCTGCGCTCGCCATGCGCGAGCAGGAACGGCCGCGCCAACTTGGTCAGCTCACGTTTTTGTGTGAGCCAGCCGCGCAACGGCAACGTCTGCTCCGCGTGGGCGACGACGCTATCGCCATCGAGCCGAAGCGTGTCGAGCACCGCTTCGACCAGCGCATCCGGATTGCGCGGCCACACGCCGAGCGCATCGCCGGGCGCGTACTGCAGGCCGGAGCCCTCCAGCGACAGTTCGATGTGGCGCACATCCTTGCCGCTGCGCGCGGAGGTGATGCGCTGGTTGACCAGCAGCTCGGCCGCGAACGGCTGCTCGCGTGCCGGCGACGACGGCACGGCGACGGCCTGCGGCCGCAGTGGCGTCACGGTCGCCAGTGGCTTGAGCGCTTCCTTCGCCACGGCCAGCGCCTGCCGGCGCCACGGCGAGGCCACGGTATCGATGTCGAGGTCGGCATCGCCGCGCGGCAGCAGCCGCTGCGCGCCGAGTTCGGCGAGCCGCGCATCCAGTGTCTGGCCGATCGCGCAGAACTGCGGATAGCTGGAATCGCCGAGGCCGAGGATGGCGTAGTGCAGCTGCTCGAGCCTCGGCGCGCGCTTGCCGGTGATGAAGTCGACCAGTTCGCGCGCGTCGTCCGGCGGATCGCCATCGCCCTGCGTGCTGATGACCAGGTAGAGATGACGTTCGTGCTTGAGCTCGCGCGTCGCGTAGGCATCGGCGCGCAGCAGGCGCACGGGCAGGCCGAGCCCTTCGACTTCCGCGGCGAGTTGCTCGGCGACGCGGCGGGCGTTGCCGGTCTGGCTGCCGTAGACGATCGTCAGCCGCCCCGCCGTGTCCTGGCGCGCGGCGACGGCAGACGTGGGCTGCGCAGAGGCGGACTCGGTGGGCAGCGGCAGCGCAAGGCCGCTGCGCGAAGCCAACCCTGCCGCGTAACCCGACAACCACCACAGGCCGGAGTTGTCCAGCTCCTGCGTGAGGCGGGCGACCGCGTCGGCCATCTCGGCGGACAGCGGCGGTGCGAGCAGGGCTTGGGGAAGCGACATCGTGGCGGGCCGGTGGTCCAGGTCTCGGGGGCTGGGGAACGACCACGAGACTAAGGACCGGCGCCGAGCGGCGGAAAGGATGGTCGGTTATGCGCACATGCCCTGCGGTGATTTACTGCCCCGGCGGGCGCGCTGGCTACAATGCCGCCCGACCGTCGCGCCGCAGTGGCCGCGGCACAGACGCCAGGCCGATGACCTCCCAACGCAGCAGCAGCCACACCGGCGACCTCGATCGCCTCGAAGCCGAAAGCATCCACGTACTGCGCGAGGTGGCGGCCGAATGCCGCAACCCGGTGCTGCTGTATTCGATCGGCAAGGACAGCTCGGTGCTGCTGCACCTGCTGCTGAAGGCGTTCGCGCCGGCCTTGCCGCCGATCCCGCTGCTGCACGTGGACACCGGTTGGAAGTTCGGCGAGATGATCGCCTTCCGCGACCGTCGCGCTGCCGAGACGGGTATCGAGCTGCGCGTGCACATGAATCCCGATGGCGTGCGCGACGGCGTCGGCCCGGTCACGCACGGCGCCAGCGTGCATACCGAGATCATGAAGACGCTGGCGCTGAAGCAGGCGCTGGCGGCCGGCGGCTACGACGCCGCGATCGGCGGCGCCCGCCGCGACGAGGAGAAATCGCGCGCCAAGGAGCGCGTGTTCTCGTTTCGCAACGCGCAGCAACGCTGGGATCCGCGACGGCAACGGCCCGAGTTGTGGAACCTGTACAACGCGCGCGTCAACAACGGCGACAGCGTGCGCGTGTTCCCGCTGTCCAACTGGACCGAACTCGACGTGTGGCGCTACATCCGGCGCGAGGGCATTCCTGTCGTCTCGCTGTATTTCGCGGCCGAAAGACCGATCGTCGAGCGCGACGGCGCGCTGATCATGGTCGACGACGCACGCCTGCCGATGCGCGACGGCGAAGCGCCGCAATCGCGGCGCGTGCGCTTCCGCACGCTCGGCTGCTATCCGCTGACCGGTGCGATCGAGTCCGATGCCGCGGATCTCGACGCGGTCATCGCGGAGATGGAAAGCAGCGGCCAATCCGAACGCGCCGGCCGCCTCATCGACCAGTCGGAAGGCGATTCGATGGAGAAGAAGAAGCGCGAGGGGTATTTCTGATGGCGCCGAAACGCGAGTATTTTCCAAGGCATGACGGCACCGAGGTGTCCGGATGACAAACGCCTCCCGCGATTTCCTGCGCATCGTCGCCTGCGGCAGCGTCGACGACGGCAAGAGCACGCTGATCGGCCGCTTGCTGCACGAAGCCGGACGCGTGCCCGACGACGAACGCGCCGCACTGGCCCGCGCCAGCGCGACGCATGGCACGCGCGGCAGCGAAATCGACTACGCCCTGCTGCTCGACGGCCTCGACGCCGAGCGCGAGCAGGGCATCACCATCGACGTCGCCTGGCGCCACCTGCAGACCGCCACGCGCCGTTATCTGATCGCCGACTGTCCCGGCCACGTGCAGTACACGCGCAACATGGCCACCGGCGCGTCGGTCGCCGACCTCGCGATCGTGCTGGTCGATGCCACTCGCGGACTGCTGCCGCAGACCTTCCGCCACACCGCGATCGCGTCGCTGTTCGGCGTGCGGCACGTGCTCCTCGCGGTCAACAAGATGGATCGCATCGGCTACGATCAGGCGGCCTTCGACACGATCGCCGACGCCTACCGCGCGCATGCGGCGCAACTCGGGATCGCGGACGTGGTCTGCATTCCGCTCGCTGCGGCAACCGGCGAGAACCTGGTGGCCACGTCGCCGAACTTCGGCTGGTACAACGGACCTAGCGTGCTCGGCCATCTCGAGCGAGTGCGCGTCGCAGATCGCGACAGCGATGCCGCCGCAGCGTTCCCGGTGCAGTCGATCCTGCGCGACGCGCAGGGACGGCGCTGGTTGGCGGGTACGCTGGCGTCAGGTCGCGTGCGCACGGGAGACGCGATCGTGATCGCGCCTGCCGGTGTCGCGGCGCACGTCGCCGAACTGTCGCTGGGCGGTGAGGCTGCTGATCAGGCGCAGGCCGGCGATGCCTTGTCGCTGCGCCTGCGCGAAGACGTC
>JACMKK010000102.1 GCA_014380115.1 Luteimonas sp.
CCGCCGCGCATCCTGATGGACCGCGTGCCGGCGCAGATTGCCGCGCAGGTGGTCGAGGACCCGACCAAGAGCCCGTTCTATCGTCCGTTCCAGAAATTCAGCGACGGCATTCCGGCCGGCGATCGAGCCGCGCTGCAGGCTGAGGCGCAGGCCACGATCCGCGACAAGGTGGTGCCTGCCTATCGCAAGCTGCAGGCGTACTTCAACGACCAATACCTGCCCAAGTCGCGTGCCTCCATCGCGGCGACCAACTTGCCCGGCGGCAAGGCCTATTACGATTTCCTGGCGCGCTTTTACACGACCACCGACCTCAGCGCCGACCAGATCCATGCGATCGGTCTGAAGGAAGTCGCGCGCATCCGCACCGCGATGGAGAAGGTGAAGGCCGAAACCGGATTCAAAGGCACGCTGGGCGAATTCTTCACCTACCTGCGCACCGATCCGAAGTTCTTCCATGAGACACCCGACGACTTGCTGGCAGCCTATCGCGTGATCTCCAAGCGGATCGATCCGGAACTGGTGAAGGTGTTCAAGACGATCCCGCGGCTGCCATATGGCGTCCGCCCGATCCCGGACAACATCGCCCCAGACACCACGACCGCCTACTACCAACCCGGCGCCACGGACGGAACGCGACCAGGTTACTACTACGTCAACTTGTACAAGCCCGAGGTGCGGCCGACCTGGGAGATGATGCCGCTGTCGCTGCACGAGGCGGTACCGGGGCACCACTTTCAGTTCGCACGCGGGCTGGAATTGCCGGATGCGCCGATGTTCCGTCGTACCGCCTACTTCGTCGCTTACGGTGAAGGCTGGGGCTTGTATGCCGAACAACTCGGTTACGAGATGGGCCTGTACGACGATCCATATGATCGTTTCGGTCAGTTGACCTACGAGATGTGGCGAGCGGTGCGGCTGGTGGTCGATACCGGCATGCACGCCAAGGGTTGGAGCCGCGAGAAGGCCATCGCCTATTTCAAGGACAACGCCGCCAAGACCGACCAGGACATCGTCAACGAGATCGACCGCTACATCGGCACGCCGGCCCAGGCCCTGGCTTACAAGATTGGCCAGATGAAGATCTCCGAGCTGCGCGTCCGCGCCAAGCGCGAGCTGGGCCCGAAATTCGACCTGCGGGCCTATAACGACGCGGTGCTGGAGACGGGCTCGGTCCCGTTGGAGGCCCTCGAGAAGCGCATCGATGCCTGGATTGCTCAGGAGAAGGGGGGCTAATTGGCGGGGATCCAGACCCGTGACGCGGCAGCAGCGGGAAGGGGACAACTTCCCCCTGCGAAGGACGGCAGTGGTGCCGTTTTGTTGCCTGAACCCGGCTTTGAGGCCACCGTTCCCGTCGGCCGAGGATTTGCGCCTAACCCCTTGAACCTGCCATACTTTCCGGCTCCCGCATGCCGGGAGACCTTGCCCCACCGCGTCCACCCCGGGACAGTCGGGGGGCTGCCTGGCCCGATTCCTCGCGAATCCGGGTCGCACCCGTAAGGAAGTCAACATGCGTCACTATGAAGTCGTGTTCTTGGTCCATCCGGACCAGAGCGAACAAGTGCCTGCCATGATCGAGCGCTACAAGACGCTGATCGAAGGCGGCAATGGCAAGATCCATCGCCTCGAAGACTGGGGCCGCCGCCAGCTGGCCTATCCGATCAACAACCTGGTCAAGGCCCACTACGTGCTGCTCAACATCGAAGCCGACCAGGCCGTGCTCAACGAGCTCGTCGAAGGTTTCCGCTTCAACGATGCCGTGCTGCGCCACCTGGTCATGCGCCGCGACGAGGCCGATACCGAACAGTCCCTGATCATGAAGAACAAGGACGAGAAGGGCGACAAGCCCGAGCGCGGCGACCGTCGCCGCCGTGACGAAAATGAAGGCGCCATCGGCACTGCCGACATCGCCGACGACACCGCCGAAGCCGCTTAAGGGGAGCCCTTCACATGTCCAAGTTTTTCCGCCGCCGCAAGTTCTGCAAGTTCACCGCCGAGGGCGTCAAGGAGATCGACTACAAGGATCTCAACACCCTGCGCCAGAACCTCACCGAGAACGGCAAGATCGTGCCGAGCCGCATCACCGGCACCAAGTCGCGCTACCAGCGTCAGCTGGCGACCGCGGTGAAGCGTGCGCGTTTCCTGGCATTGATCCCGTATACCGACAACCACAACATCTGACCGCACACACCCTATCCCGCTAGCGGGATAGGGTTGGGGTGAGGGCGCGTCGCATCACACCATCATTCGGACAGCACAACAGTTGTGGCGGGCGCCGGCTCAGCTTGCGGCTCGCCACTAACGAATACGGAGTTACACATGCAACTGATCCTCCTGCAGAAAGTCACCAACCTCGGCAATCTCGGCGACAAGGTCGACGTCAAGCCGGGTTATGGCCGCAATTTCCTTGTGCCGCAGGGCAAGGCCGTGCCGGCCACCGCCGCCAACGTGGCCGAGTTCGAAGCCAAGCGCGCCGAGTACGAGACCAAGGCCAAGTCGATCCATGACGATGCCCAGGCCCGCCTGGCCAAGCTGGAAGGTGCCAGCGTCACGCTGACCGCCAATGCTTCCACCGAAGGCAAGCTGTTCGGTTCGGTCGGTCCCCGTGACATCGCCGAGGCCCTGACCGCCGCCGGCATGCCCGTCGAGAAGTCGGAAGTGGTGATGGGCGAAGGCCCGCTTCGCCACATCGGCGAGTTCGAGGTGGTTGTGCACCTGCACGCCGATGCCGAAACGACGGTCAAGGTGATCGTGCAGCCCGAAGCCGCGTAACTTCTGGCTCCAAGTAGTCCTGAGCGGGCGCCGAAAGGCGCCTGCTCTTTTTTTGTCGCGTCCGGTGAGACGACTGCGTGCAAAGTTATGCACAGCATGTCCAGTGACTTGTCTGCAACGGTAACCGGCCGGGACCGCGTACGATGACTGATCGGCTTCACAATCTGATTCGCTTCGCTACTCACGCTTCCCAGGAGCCGAACACCACGATGTCCGCACGTCCCCGGTTCGGTAGCGACTCCCGCAGTGATCCGCGCATCGAGCAATTGCGCGTGCCGCCGCAGTCGGTGGAAGCCGAACAAGCCGTGCTCGGCGGTTTGATGCTGGCGCCCGATGCCTACGACCGTATCGCCGACCAGCTCACCGACCACGACTTCTATCGTCGCGATCACCAGCTGATCTATCGCGCGATCCGCGAGCTGGCCGAGAAGAGCCGACCCTACGACGCCGTGACGCTGGGCGAATGGTTCGAATCCCAGGGTCTCGCCGAACAGGTCGCTGGTGGTGCCTACCTCGTCGAACTGGCCAGCACCACGCCGTCGGCGGCCAACATCACGGCCTACGCCGAGATCGTGCGCGACAAGGCGGTGCTGCGGCAGCTGATCGACGTCGGCACCGGCATCGTCAACGACAGCTTCCAGCCCGAGGGCCGCGACAGCGGCGAGCTGCTCGCCAAGGCCGAACAGGACGTGTTCGCGATCGCGGAGGCCGGAGCGCGCGGGCGCAGCGATTTCGTACCCGTCAACAAGGCGATGGCCGAAGCCTTCGACGTGCTGCAGACGCGCTACGCCAACGGTGGCGGCATCACCGGATTGCCGACCGGCTACACCGAATTCGACGAGATGACCGCCGGCCTGCAGCCGACCGACCTGATCATCGTCGCGGCGCGCCCGGCAATGGGCAAGACGACGCTGGCGCTGAACATGGCCGAATACGCCGCGATCAAGACCAGGAAGGCGGTCGCGATCTTCTCGATGGAAATGTCCTCCAGCCAGCTCGCGCTGCGCCTGATTTCGTCGAATGGCCGCGTCAATGCCACGCGCCTGCGCACCGGCCAGCTCGAGGACGAGGACTGGAGCCGCGTCACCGGCGCCATCCGCATGCTGCGCGAGGCCAAGATCTTCATCGACGACACGCCGGCGCTGTCGCCCGACGTGCTGCGTGCCAAGGCCCGGCGCCTGAAGCGCGAGCACGACCTCGGGCTGATCGTCATCGATTACCTGCAGCTGATGGCGGTGCCCGGCAACAGCGAGAACCGCGCCACCGAGATCTCCGAGATCTCGCGCTCGTTGAAGAGCCTGGCGAAAGAACTCAATGTCCCTGTCGTCGCGCTGTCGCAGCTCAACCGCTCGCTCGAAACGCGCACCGACAAGCGTCCGGTGATGGCCGACCTGCGCGAATCCGGCGCGATCGAGCAGGATGCCGACGTCATCGTCTTCATCTACCGCGACGAGTACTACAACAAGGATGCCTCGCCAGACAAAGGCTTGGCCGAGATCATCATCGGCAAGCAACGTAACGGCCCGACCGGCTCGGTGAAGTTGAAGTTCTTCGGCGAGTACACGCGCTTCGACAACCTGTCGCACGATGCGGTGGGCAGCTTCGAATAAGGCATGCGTCGCGAGGCCGTCGACTCGGAGGCGTTGCGCAGTGTCGGCTACGATCCGGATTCGCGCATTCTCGAGATCGAGTTCAATAGCGGTACCGTATACCGGTACTTCGCTGTCCCCCTCAGCGTGTATGCCGGCCTGATGACGGCGAAGTCCAAGGGCGAGTATTACGCGACGAACATTCGTACTGCGGGGTTCGAGTACGAACAGCGGCCTTGAATTTCTCTAGTGCGAACCACTGGTCGCCGGCAATCCTCGCCCAGACGTCACTTTGGGCGTTGCATACGCTTGGGCAATGAACTGGTGGCGCTAGCTTCATCAAGTTTGATCACCGGTGGGCGGACTGCCTCGTGCGCGGCAGTCGCGCTGACCAGACTGCGAACACACCTGTCCACGCCAGGTCAGTCCTGCAACAGCACGTACTCGCCGTGCCTTCCGAAGCGTTTTGGCTCCATACCTACCTTCGCGCATAACGCGTTGTCGCAACGGGTCAATGCGCCGGACTGCGTCGCTCTCAGAACGTCCTGACCAAACTCGGCACGTCTCAGTTCTTTCGCGTTCTTCCACAGCAGAAAGGTGCTACCACCTGCCGTCAGCAATGCGCCTGCAATCAACGCGATTGGCGCAGCCCATAGCCAAAAGCCGCGCTGTTTGCGCAGTTCCATTGCGGCCTCGTTGACTTCTCGTGCCGACCAGGATGCCGAACTCGCGGAAGCTTCCAACTGCGTCTTCGACGCATTGGCCGCTTCGGCAATGCTGTCGGCCACGGCGTCCCTGGCCTGGCTGCGCAGCATATCCAGCGCATCACGCGCGAGTGCTTGTCCGCCGCTGCTGACGGCCCGTGTTGCGTTCTGCAGCTCGGCAAGGTGCTGCGTCAATAGCCCCACGAATCGCTCGTCGCGTTGCTCCATGCGATCTGCGAGAGCCAGCAGTTTGAGCGTCAGGTCCTTGAATGCTGCGACGTCCATGTCTTCTCCTGCCATTCAGCGGGACATCACCGGTCCCCGTTGTACCTGTTCCTGCCGCTGTTGTTCCGCCAGCGCGGCCTGTTGTTGCAAAGCGTCCTGTTGCTCCTGCTCGCGCATCGACTGGCTGAACGCCTGCTGCTGCTGGCCCCACGCCTGGCCGTGGTCGGACTGCCGATAGTCCGTCATCACCGCGCGGAAGGTCTGTGGGTTGTCGCTCATGTAGGCGCTGAATACTTTGTCGAAAAGCCGGTCGACTTCGAAGGCCGATTGCAGCTGCAGGTTCGCCGGTTGAAACGCCACGCCGGGCGAAGCAGGCCCATGCTCTGCTCGGCTTGCGCCGGTTTGCACCGCATCCTGAGTTCGGTTGGACCGAGTCTGTTCGAAGCTTGTCTGCTCGATGAGCGCTTGCAGCTGCTTCTGCTCCAGCGGGTCGATCTGGACATGGCGATACTCGAACTTTGCCGCCAGGTCCCGGTCCATGGGCTCGGCATCCCGACACGGGTCGACGATTTTGCAGTTGGCGAGTTCCTCGCGCAGGTTGCGCTCACCGTCCTGGTCCATCTTCCAACCGAACCCCGATGTCACGCCGCGCACTTGGTAGACCGTGAACATGGCCGGATCGGTGGGCACCGGGCGCTTCTCGAACATGGGCTCGTCGCGCAGCAGGTTGAGGTAATCGATCACGGCGTTGCCGTACAGGATCTCCAGGCCAGGTTCCCGCGCGCCGCCGCCGGCATTGGCGTGACCGCCGGGCACCCGAGCAGTGAGCGCTCGACCGTCCGGTGTCATCCCAAGGTCGTTGATGGCTTGGTGCGGGTACCACTCGCGCTGTTCGTTCGTCGCCAGCAGTGAGAACGAGGATATGAC
>JACMKK010000103.1 GCA_014380115.1 Luteimonas sp.
GCCCTGGGTTTGATCAAGGCCTCCGCAGCCGACATCAACGTCGCGTTGGGACTGTTGCCGAAAGGCAAGGCGCGTGCGATCCGCGCGGCCGCGTTGGAGGTCGCTGCGGGCAACCACGACGCTCAGTTCCCGATCGACACCTTCCAGACCGGTTCCGGCACCTCGAGCAACATGAACGCGAACGAGGTCATTGCCACGCTCGCTTCGCGTTCGGGCACGACCAAGATCCATCCCAACGACGACGTCAACCTCGGCCAGAGTTCCAATGACGTCATTCCCACCGCGATCCGTGTCTCCGCGCAGCTCGCAGTCATGGAAACGTTGCTGCCGGCGATCAAACACCTGCGCGCGGCCATCGATCGTCGCGGTCGGTCCTTCGGCAAGGTCACCAAGACCGGTCGCACGCACCTCATGGATGCGATGCCGCTGACCGTGGCCCAGGAGTTCGCGACGTGGTCGGCGCAATTGTCGTCCGCGCAGGCGCGCATCGAGGACGCGTCCAGGCGCCTGCGACGCCTGCCGATCGGCGGCACCGCGATCGGCACCGGCATCAATGCGGATCCGCGCTTCGGCAAGCGCATGGCGAAGCAGCTGTCGGCGCTGGCCGGGACGCGCTTCGATTCGGCCGACAACAAGTTCGAAGGGCTGGCCGCGCAGGACGATGCGGTGGAATTGTCGGGGCAGCTTAATGCGCTCGCGGTCGCGCTGACCAAGATCGGCAACGACCTGCGCTGGATGAACTCGGGCCCGCTGGCGGGCTTCGGAGAGATCGAACTGCCGGCACTGCAGCCGGGCTCGTCCATCATGCCCGGCAAGGTCAACCCGGTGATCCCCGAAGCGCTGTGCATGGTCTGCGCGCAGGTGATGGGTTACCACGCCACGATCACGATCGCGGGGGCCAGCGGCAACTTCCAGCTCAACGTGATGCTGCCGCTGATCGCCTACGACCTGCTCGATTCGATCGCGTTGCTGTCCAATGCGATGCGCCTGTTGGCCGACAAGGCGATCGCCGGGCTCATGCTGCGCAGGGACAACATCAGCGCCGCGCTGGATCGCAATCCAATCCTGGTCACTGCGTTGAATCCGATCATCGGTTACGAAAAGGCCGCCGCGATCGCCAAGCGCGCCTACAAGGAAGGCCGCGCCGTGTTCGAAGTCGCGCTCGAAGACAGCGGCCTGTCGGCGTCGGACCTGAAGCGGCTGCTCGATCCCGTCGCACTCACGCGCGGCGGGATCCAGGATGCGAAGGGCGGAGGCGGCTGAAGGTCGCTTCGCGCATCAGCCCGCTTCGCGCATCAGCGCTTCGCGGGAAGGTCCACGCGCCCGGTGACGCCGCTGTGGTGCACCGAGCCGCTGCCGGTCGAACGCACCACGAGGTCGCCACGCACGCCCTCAGCGGCGAAATCGCCCGAGCCGATCGAGTCGACGGCGACGCTGCCGCCGATATCGCGGACTTCGGCATCACCGGAACCGATCGAACCGATGTCCAGTCGGCCCTGGGTGTTGCCCAGTGCCAGGTCGCCGGAGCCGATGCTGCCGATCTTCGAGGTGCCACGCACCTGCTTGACCGTGACATCGCCAGAACCGACCGACAACACGTGCAGCGCGCCGATATCGACTGCATCGATATCGCCGGAACCGACGGCGGCAGTGAACTGTCCGCGGATGCGGCGCGCCTGGACGTCGCCGGAACCCACGTCGGCGCTCAGCGATGCCGCACCCGAGATGATGGCGTCGCCTGAGCCCACTTTCAGCTGCACTGGGATGTTGTCCGGCACGCTGCCCGAAATGTTGAGGTAGGCGTAGTGGTTGCCGAAGAAGATGCCGCTGCGTTCGCCTTCACGACGCAGGCTGACGACGAGCTTGTCGCCGGATTTCTGCTGGGTGAGGGTGAGGCGGGCGAGGCCTTCGGCATCGGACGCGCAGGCGCGGCCCTGCAGCGAGCCCTTGGCGCCCTTGGCGGCGTCGATGCGCAGGTCGTGCGGCCCGACGTCGAACACCACCGCCTTCACGCCGGCGAGGTCGAGCTGCAGGTTGCGGGCCTGCGAGTGTTCGCACTTCTGTTCGGCCATCGCGGCGGCCGGGAGGAGGAGCAGGGTGAAGAGGATCAGCTTGCGCATGGTCTGGGTCCTTGGGTCTGGTCCGTGATTGCGATGCGGCGAGCGGGCAAAAGGTTGCAACGGCGCCGTCCCGGAACGGAAAACGGCCCGCACAGTGCGGGCCGTCTCCTTGTCGCTTGCTGCCTCAGCCCTCGTCGCGCCAGCGGCGCAGGCGGATCGCGCCGAAGATCATCGCGGCGCCGGCC
>JACMKK010000104.1 GCA_014380115.1 Luteimonas sp.
GGCCGCGTGTTGCGGCGCCAGCGAAACCACTGGCCGCACCAGTGCCGCCGCCCACCGCACCGGGGCCGCCGAAGATCCAACTCGGCATGACGGAAGCGGAAAAAGCGGAATGGAACCGCAAGAACGCCGAGTCGATGAAGATCATCGAGAAGACGACGCCGGAGATGTAGAAGGCAGGTGTGGCGAGGCCCATGCGCTTGGATACCCGCGGGCGCATGGACGACAATCCAAAGCTCCGCTCGAAGATCCCGCAGGCAGCATCCGTCATGAAAGACAACCGCAATCCGCAGGCAGAGCAGATGGGCGATGCCGCGATGGCGCGCACGCTCACGCACCAGGCCGACGCGATCTGGCCGCAGGAGCAGGCGCTGTTCGAGCGCTATGGCCTGGCCGGTCCATTACACATCCTCGACCTGGGTTGCGGCACGGGCGAGATCACCAGGCGGCTCGCGCAGCGGTATCCGCAGGCTTTGCTCACAGGCATCGACATCCTGCCGCAGAACCTGGCGGTGGCGCGCGAGGTCAGTACCGACTATGGCGCGCGCATCACCTACGCCGAGGGCGATGCCTTCGCCCTCGCGCACGAGGACGCCAGCTTCGACCTGGTGGTATGCCGGCACATGTCGCAGGCGGTGCCGGATTTCGCGCACGTGCTCGACGAGATCACGCGCGTGCTCAGGCCAGGTGGCTGGCTGCACCTGCTGTCGGAGGACTACGGCATGCTGCACATGCCGCGCGGCGAGCGCGATCCCGACCGCTTCTGGCTCGACAACCCGATGGTGTTCCTGGACAGCGTCGGCTGCGATGGCCGCATCGGCCGGCATACGCCGCCGCTGATGGAACGCGCCGGTTATCGCGACCTCGCGATGGACTACGTCGTCGTCGACACGCTGCGCGTGCCGCGCGCGACCTTTGCCGGCATCATCGCGGCGTGGCGCGATGGTTTCGCCGAGGCGCTCGCGCAAGCTACCGGGCGCGAACTGGTGGAGGTGGTCGCGGATTTCGATGCGATGATCACGGCAATCGAAACGCCGCCGCAATACGCGGTGTGGCATGTGCCGGTGGCTTCGGGGCGCAAGCCGGATTGACCAAGTAGTCGGCGCAAATTCAACTGACCCAGCCTCGTCATCCCAGCGCCAGCTGGGATCCATCTTGACGTTGGTTCCAAGTCGCGAGGATCAAAATGGGTCCCAGCTTGCGCTGGGATGACGATACGGGCGGGGATGACGATCCCGGCTGGGATGACGATACGGGGTGCGTGGGTTCCCCGCGGCTTCAGACGTAAAGCTTCAACGGAATCCCGTTCGCCATGCTGTGCCGGTACGTCTCGCGTTCGTCGCGACAATAGGGGCTGCCCATCGCGAACTTGCGGCAGATCGCCGGACGCTGTTCGTAGATCGAGCAGCACATGCGCTGCTCGTCGACGGCGATGCACCAGCCGTCCTCGCCGCGCGCCATCACCTCGAGGCCTTCGGGCGTGCGGTCGACGAGGTGGCGCGGGACGTTGTCCTCGGGCATGACCAGCACGGTCAGCCGGCAGCACACCGCATCGCAGGCGCTGCACGACACCGACGGATCGACCGATTCTGCGTACGGGTCGTGGTCGATATGCTCGCTGTGGTCGACGCGGTCGTCGTGGATGCTCATTGCAGCGTGCTCGTGACCGCAAGACCCGAGGCCGAACGCCGATAGCTCAGCAGGCGTCCGCGGAACGGCGGAAGATCGGCTTCGTTCATGCGGCCGCGCTGTTCGACCACGTCGTAGCCGAGCGCCGCGAGCGCGCGCGTGAAGGGTGCGCTGTTGCCGCGGCCGGGATCGGTGATGAGCACTTCGGATTGCGCATGGGTATGCCTGACCAGCAACGCCGCGAGCAGGTCGGCGTGGCCGCGCTCGTACAGCACGTCGCTGCCGATGATGAGGTCGAAGCGGCCGAGGGTGTCGTGCGGCACGTCCCAGCGCAGTTCGCGATAGACGACCGCCGGCAGGCCGTTGAGCGCCGAGTTGTAGGCCAGGAAAGGACCGGCCAGCGGGTGGTGGTCGCTGGCGACGACATCCGCGCCGCGCCGCTGCAGCACCAGACTGGCGAGGCCGAGACCGCAGCCCAATTCCAGGATACGTTTGCCGGCGACGTCGTGGCCGCTCATCGTTTCGGCCAGCAGGCGGCCGGACGGCCAGACCTGGCCGAACAGGCTCCACTGCGCCGAAGAGATGCCGACACGCTGGGCAAGGTGATCCGGATCGGCGAACTGCTGGATGTCGCTGAGCGAACGGATGCGATAGTCATAGCCGCCGAGGCGGACGGATTGCTGGCGTGTGGTGTAGCCCGGCATGGTGGGCTCCCGGAGGGGGCGGCATCGCGGAGCGGGATGCGACGCGGGAATGGGAGCGAAACGGCGACGGGATGGCGGGCCGGGCGAGACGCGCTCGATGAACGTGCGACGTCCCCATCGTACGCGATCGCCGCTTAAGGCGCCGTCACGCCACACTTTCCGGCGGTACAAACTGCCCATGATCGAACGAAGGCGCGGCTGCGGTGGTGCAGGCATCGAACGCTTTGGCTATCGTGCGTCAATCGACTGTACGGACGATGACCTATGAAGGGATGGCGCACAGGCTTGCCACGGCGAATGACGCCGTCGACGCTGCTGCTGGCGGTGATCATGGCGTCGTCGTCAATCCTCGTAGCGATGGCAGCGCTGTCGATGCCGGCACGTGCCGCCGCACCGCTCGCAGCGACGATCTCGCACGGTCGCTTCGCAGAGGTTCCGATACGGCGACCGGCGGGCGAGGTGCGGCGCTTCGTGGTGTGGTTCGTCGATGGCGTGAATCGGGCGCAACGCGAAGTCCGGATCGCCGCGCTGACCGCTGATGGTGCAATGGTCGCGCTGGTCGACGTGCGTCGGCTGGAACGTGCACTGGCCAAGGACGGCAACAACTGCATCTTCGGTGCCGGCGATGTCGAGAACTTCGCCCGTTACGTGCAGGCCTACTACCGTTTGCCGACCTACCATGCCGCGATCGTGCTCGGCGATGGCGAAGGCGCCGCCCTGGCCTACGCACTCGATGCGCAGGCGCAGCAGGGCACCCTGGCCGGTGCGGTCTCGGTCGGCTTCTGTCCGGTGCTGGTGCTGCCGAAGGCGATCTGCCCGGCGGGCACGCTCAAGATCGCGCCCGGGGCCCGCGGCGGCGCGGTGTTGTCACCGGCACCGTTGCGTTCGCCCTGGGCGGTCGCGCCGGTCCCTGCCGATCACCATTGCTCGGGCCTCGCGCGACGATTCATCGCCGCCGTGCCCGGCGCACAGGCCATCGCGCGCGATGGCGATGGCGATGTCATACCAGCCGTACGCGCTGCGTTGCTGCGCATCGGCGCGCGGCGCGATGTCAGCGTGCCACCACCACCGAAGGATCTCGCCGGCCTGCCGATCGTCGAGATTGCCGCGCGTACTGGCGGCAACGCCGATACCTTTGCTGTCTTCGTTTCGGGCGATGGCGGCTGGGCGAGGTTCGATCACGATGTTGCGGCCGCGCTGGCGGCCGCAGGCATCCCGGTGGCGGGCGTCGATTCTCTGCGCTATTTCTGGGTCGCGCGCACGCCGCAGGGGTTTGCCGACGATCTTGATCGCATCGTTCGCTACTACGCCCACCATTGGAATCGTTCACGCGTGTTGGTGATCGGATTCTCGCAGGGCGCCGACGTGTTGCCGGCGGCGGTGAACCGCCTGCCGTCGGCGACGCGCAAGATGGTGTCGCTGACGGCGCTGTTGTCGGCCGGCAAACGCGCGGATTTCGAATTCCACCTGTCCAACTGGCTCGGCGGCAGCAGCCAGGGCCTGCCGATCGCGCCTGAAGTCGCGCGCATGGACCCGACGCGCACGCTGTGCGTCTACGGCCGCGACGACGACGAGGCGTTGTGTCCGTCGTTGCCGACGGGCGCAGCGCGCGTCGTCGCCTTGAGCGGCGACCACCACTTGGGCAACGACCAGGCGCGGCTGGCGACGACGATCCTGCGTGCGGCGGGTGTGCGATCGCAGCCTTGAGGCATCCGACACCGGGCACGTGATCCCGGACAACAGCGCGTTGTCATCCCGAACGCCTCGTGTTGTCATCCCGAACGCAGTGAGGGATCTGCTGTCGGCCCTGGCGCTTGCGGCGAAGCGAACAACAGATCCCTCACTGCGTTCGGGATGACAAGTCCTTGTTGTCGTGTGCGGCAACCACTCCAGCAGTACGTTGCCCGTCGTGGCGCGGATCCATCGAGATCAATCGCGTCGCATCGAGCAGGGCCGCCGGCAGATGCATGCCACCCGGTGACGCAAGGTAGCGCGGGCGCCAGACCGGATCGAACTTCGACTTGAAGCGGCGCAGCCCGCTGAAACCATAGAAACGCCCGCCATGGCGGGCGATCAGATTGGCGATGCGGTTCCAGCGGCCGGCGAGGCGATGCTCGGCGAGGCCCGACAGCGGCGCCATGCCCAGCGAGAAGCGCTTATGGCCCTGGGCGCGGCCCCACAGGAACAGTTCGATGAACAGGAAATCCATCGTGCCTTTCGGCGCATCGGCGACGTGGCGCATCAAGTCGACCGACAGTTCGCCGCTGGCTGGCGCCGACCACAGGTTGGCGAAGGCGACGATGCGCTCACCGGCTTCGACCAGCGCGATCGGGAAGCGGCGCAGGTACTGCGGATCGAAGCTGCCGAGCGAGAAGCCCTTCTCACCGCCGGATTTTTCGTCGAGCCAGTCGTCGGACACCGTTGCCAGCTCCGGCAGCAGCGCGTCGACTTCGCCGGCGTCGGCGACGCGGAACGTCAAGCCGTTTCGCTTGCCGCGATTCCAGGCCTGGCGCAGGTCCGCGTGTTCGCGGCCTTCCAGGTGGAAATCCGTCAGTGGCACCAGCGCTTCCTCGCCGAGCTTGACCAGGCTCAAGCCCAGGTCGAGGTAGGTCTGCCAGTACTGCTCGCCGACCTGGTAGAACACCGGGCGCAGGCCGAGGCGGTCGGCCTCTTCGCGGAAACGCCAGACCAGCGCACGTGCGACCTCCGGTGGGCCGACCGGATCGCCCATCGCGATCAGCGAGCCGCCATGGCGTTGCATCATCACGAAGCCGCGGTCGGCGTCGTCGCGCAGCAAGGCCTTGTCGCCGGTGAACACCAGGTTGGCCTGGGTGTCCGTGGCGCCGGCCAGGACTGGCGCCAGCGCGGTGAGCACGTCGTCGCCGGTCGGCGGCAGCGGCGCGCGCGCCGAACGCAGCAGGCGCGCGAGTCCGAATGCAGTCACCGCCAGGCTCACCACCAGCCACGCGCGCAATGCGCGTGGCGCATTGTCGGACATCGCGAACTGCCACCACAGCTCGTGCTGGTATTCGACATGGCTGTAGGCAAAGAACAGCAGCCATGACGTCGCCACCAGCACGAGACCGAGGTTGCGCAGCCATGGCCATGACAGGGCTTCGTCGAGCAATGCGCCCTCACGATAGAACTCGCGCCGCGCCGCCCACAGCACGACGGCGACCAGCAGCGTCGAGAGCGATACCACCAGATGGCTGCCGCGAAACCACATCGGCACCGGCAGCGCGACGCACAAGGCCAACGCCAGCGCCCAGGCCGCATGGCTGCGACGCTGCAGGCCTTGCCCGATCAGCAGCAGCACCACGCCGCCGAGGCTGGCGAGCAGGTGCGAGGTCTCGAGCAACGGCAGCGCGGTACCGACCAGGCGCCGCTTCGGCGTCGGCAGGGTACCGTCGATCACCAGCGCCGCACCGACCGTGAACACCGCCAGGGCGACGATCCGCGGCAACCAGGGCCGCAGGGCGTTCCATGCCGCACGTGCCGGCCCGGCGCGGCGTGCGACCGGGCCGCGTGCGCTGGCGATCGTCGCCAACAGCGCCGACAGCGCCAGTGGCACGAGGTAGTAGGTCACGCGATACACCAACGCCGCCGCCAGTACCATCGCGGGCGCGACGCCGGGTAACAACTTGAGCAGGCTCCACTCGAACACGCCGAGGCCGCCCGGAACGCTCGACACCAGACCGGCGACGATCGCGACCAGCCACAGCCCGATGAATCCGGGAAACCCTGTCCCCGGCAGCGGCGCCAACAGCACGTACAGCGCCGCGCCCGCGAGCGCCAGTTCGACCACGCTCAGCGCCGCCACCGCGAGGATCGTGCGCCTGTCCGGCAACCACAGTGCGTGTCGCCTGATCCGCAGCGTACGGCCCGCGCGACCGGCCACCGCCAGCAGTGCGACGAAGCCCACCGCAAGCGACACGCCCAGCAC
>JACMKK010000105.1 GCA_014380115.1 Luteimonas sp.
ACTCGATTCGCTCAGCGTCCCGATCTGGATGAACAAGGGCGAGCTCGAGTACGCAGCTTCAGACGGTGATGCGAAGGTGTTCCGCGCTGTCTCGGCCGGCCGGGAGATTCATCAATACGAGATTGATGGCCCCGCGTATCTCGGTTTTCCGTCGAGTTTCGATGTGTACGGCGACGGGTCGATGGTCATCGCGCTGGCAGGGGGGCACACAACCGGATCGGTGGTCGTGTTCGTGACGGTACCGTCGGGACAACGCTATGCCTTCATCGGAGACCTGACGTGGCAACTCGAAGGCGTTCACCGACGAATCGAACGACCGTGGCTGTTGAGAGTCCTTGCCGACAGCGACGCCGAGCAGGTGCGTCGAGGCCTGCTCCGCGCGAGTTCCCTAAGTCACCTGATGCAGATCATCCCTGCACACGACCGCGATGCATACGACGGCATCCCTGCCCTGCCCGGATCGTTCCAACGATGACGGGTGCCGCGAGCCCATCAGTCACATCGGAGATCACGTGGCTTCTGCACCGTGCCGCCCAACGGATGCACGTCGTGACCGGGGCGCAAGCCGAAACCCGAGGACTTCAACTACGCGACTACATCGTACTCAGCGCCCTCCACAAGTCCCTCAACCTCACCCAGGTCGAACTGGCCAAGACCCTCGGCCTGGACAAAACCACCCTCATGACCCAACTGGACCGGCTCGAAAAGAAGAAGCTGATAGTGCGCCGCACCGATGCACAAGACCGTCGAGCGCGCATACCCGAGCTCACGCATGCGGGCAACGACCTTCGCGCGCAAGTTGCACGCGCTTGCACCGACGCCGAAGCGAACGCTCTGACCGGCTTCACCCACGATGACGTCGGACTGTTCCGGCGGATGCTCTTCGAAATCATCGGAGACAGTGAAGACCCCGGATCGTGCCTGTGAGGACACGAGGCCCACGGCTGATCATGCAATCAAGTTCCATCCGCAGCAGCGACCCGAAAGGTATAACCGATGCCTGACCGTCATGAACTCGGCATCAAGATCTACGCCGAAAGCTTCGGCGTCAATGAAGCAGACCTCCTGCCCGAGTTCATCAGCCGAGTAGGGAATCTCTACGCAGAAGAAGCCATCCTCGCCGCAGGCGGCCCAGCCTGGAGCGACCCCAACTTGACCGACCGTGATCGCAGCATCGCCATACTTTCCGCTCTCATCTGTGAAGGCGTCCTCGGTGAGCGGCTCGACACCCACCTGGAGCGAGCCGTGAGAAACGGCGTAAACCACCAAGCACTCGAAGTTTTATTGGTGCTACTCGCGCTGTACGCCGGCCAAGCCCGAACCTCCGTCGCAGCCGAGGCAATTCAAAGCTTCTTCCAAAAGCGAACCAAGACCGCACGAAACATCACCTGAAAGCCGCCAGTTGGTTCCCGTCGCGCGGATGGATCGCCCAGGATACCGCTATCAGGTGGTCTGGGAATCGCAAATCCGGTGAGTTCTGAGACGCGTTTGACCCCTTCTAGTGGGTGAGATCTCCGCGCATCTGCTGACAACAGGAGCACCCGCCAACCACTACGCGCCCAGGTCGCGTGCCGCCCACCCAGGCGTGTCAAAGCGAACGGCAGCGGTCCCGACGAGTTCTTTGAGCACGACCTCGAGACCAGCGATACGTTCGACGCCTACCCGCCTTTCCCATTGATCGCGCAACTCGTCGAAGATGGTCTTCGACCCTAACTAACTCAACGTCAATGAATCGCACTGGGTCTGATGGAGACTCGGGCTATTGGATTTCGACCAGGGTTTGGTCGCTCCGGTTCGTAGCGTAGAACGCCTGCTCGAACTCTGCTGGCGGGACGTGTCCAAGGTAGCCGTGCAGGCGTTTGTGGTTGTGCCAGTGGACCCAGCTGAGAGTGGCGAGCTCAACGTCCTCGACTGTCTTCCACGG
The DNA here is from genome assembly GCA_014380115.1 of Luteimonas sp. Classification (GTDB taxonomy): domain Bacteria; phylum Pseudomonadota; class Gammaproteobacteria; order Xanthomonadales; family Xanthomonadaceae; genus Luteimonas. The sequence continues at coordinate 1,925 of JACMKK010000105.1, forward strand.
CCGTCCTTCGCGTGCGGGACCTCGGATCAGCTCGGCCTTGTAGTAGCCGTTCACAGTCTCGGCCAGGGCATTGTCGAAGCTGTCGCCGACGGTGCCGATCGAGGGCACCGCACCGATCTCGGCGAGGCGCTCGCCGTACCGAATCGAGGTGAATTGCGACCCGGCATCGGAGTGACACCGTAGCCCCATCAACGTCGTGCCGCGCGACCATCTGGCCATCTCGATGGCGTCGAGGACCATGGTGGTCCGCATGTGTGCGGCGACTCGCCACCCGACGATCGTGCGCGAGCAGGCGTCGATGATGAAGCAGACGTAGGCAATGCCTGCCCAAGTCGGCACGAACGTCAGGTCGGTGACCCACAGCCGATTCGGAGCACTGGCAGTGAAGTCGCGACGCACCAGGTCGGGGTGCCGTGGCGCACCAGCTACGGTCCGGGTGGTGCGGACCCGCTTGGTGCGCTGCACGCCCTCGATCCCAGCAGTGCGCATCAGCCGGGCAACCTGATCTCGGCCGATGTCGTGGCCGGTGCGTCGGGCGGCCTTCCAGATCTTCTGGGCGCCGTAGACCCGGTAGTTGTCCTCCCACAGCTGCCGCACGACAGGCCCCATCACGGCATCACGCTGGGCCCGCGCTGAAGGTGCCCGCTGCTGGCGGGCCTTGAACTCGTAGTAGCTGCTCGGGGCCACCTGCAGCACGCTGCAGATGAGCTCGACCCCCAGGCGCCGCCCAGCGATGACATCATCGCGGTTGGCGTCGATGAACGTGGCTACTTCTTGTGCTGGCGGTCGAGCTCCGCCCCGAAGAAACTGGCTGCCCTCTTGAGAATTTCGTTGGCCCGCTTCAGTTCCCGGTTCTCCTGCTCGAGCGCCTTCAACTTCGCCGCGTCACCGGTGCTGACGCCCGGCACGTGGCCCTCGTCGATGTCGGCCTGGCGCACCCAGGACCGCACCGACTCGGTGCCGTACCCCAACTGTGCTGCGACGCGCTGGATCGTGCCGTGCTCGGTGCCCAGTTCGGCACGCAACGTCCTGACCATCCGCACCGCAGCAGTCTTCTCTACGGGGCTGTAGCGGCGCGTCGTCGGCTTGCCCGGGGTGGTGTCCTTCGGCATGAGTCCATCCTCGTTTCCAAACGATGGAGACTCCAACCAACCCAGTGCGATTCATTTTTCCCAGCCCACTGGGCGTGGCAATGATGTTGCTAACCCGGGGAGCGCTGTGCAGCGTCTTTGGTGTGGCACGGGCGCAATGGCCCGCGTCGCAACTTCGCAACCGGATGTTCTGGAGCGGTGCCTGGGCGGGTGGCGCGTGGCACGGGATCCGCCGCCAGGCCCACGCTCGGTTCTCTAGACCCACGTGGTGTCGATCACCACTCTCCGCCCAGCCCCCAGCACGAAAGCCGCGGCAAGGTTACTGATGGTTGGTGTCGTCGCCCTCGCGCTCGGGGTCTTGACTGCGTACGCCCAGGACTGGCTGCCGCAAGAGTGGGGGTCTCTTGCGAACTCCAGCGGTTCGTGGGCGCTGGTCGCCTTCGGGCTGGCACTCCTGGCGGCCGACATCAGGGTCGCCGCGGCGTCCGGTTCGCTGACCTTGCTTACCTTGCTTGGTGGCTATGTCTTGGGTTCGGGTATTCGCGGGTACCCCTCCGGCGCCGCAATGATCGTGTTCTGGGCGGCCGCCGGGCTGCTGGCTGGCCCTCTGCTCGGGCTCGGCGCTTACTGGGTCAAGACCGAGTCCGGCCCGCGGGCAGCACTGGGGATCGGTGCGATGAGCGGGGTACTCGTCGGTGAGGGAGCCTATGGCCTTGCCTACATCGCCGACACCACCTTCCCTCCATACTGGTGGGGCGAGATAGTCGCGGGGCTTGTCCTGCTGTTCGTCGTCGCGCTGCGGCGCTTGCACGCGTGGCGGATCGTCGCATTGTCCGTCGGAGTGACGATCCTCGTGGCGTGCGCCTTCATCGTCGTGTACAGCCAGGGCCTGCTCGCCCTGCTGGCGTAGCAGGCAAAGGCGCGAGAGCCTACCGTGAGGGTTGCTCCGATCCCTACGACAAACCGGTCGCTTGCTGTGGTCAGCGAGGTGGGATGCCTACTTGGCGTTGTAGGCGGCTGCGACGTCGAGGATCCAGGTCACTCCGAAGCTGTCGGTGAGCATGCCGAAGCCGGGGCTCCAGGCCGAAGCGGCGAGAGGCTCGATGATCGAGGAGCCGCTGGAGAGCTGGTCCCAGTAGCCCTGCACCTCATCCAGGGTCTGTCCACGTAGGGAGACGAAGAAGGGCTGGTCGGTGATGGTGACGCCGTTCTCGCGGTGCGTCGAGCCCGCGCTCTGGGCGGAGCCGC
>JACMKK010000106.1 GCA_014380115.1 Luteimonas sp.
CAGGAAGAACTTGTCGCTGAAGACCCGCCGCAGCTTTAGGCCGGTATGCGAAGCAGGGCGATTGCACACGGCGAAGTCGAGCGTTCCGAGGACGACCCGGTCAGCCAGGATGCCGCTGGTTCCCTCGACTATCGTGACGTGCACGTCGGGATGCGCTTCGCAGTAGCGCATCAGTGTCTCGCCGAAGCAGCCATGGCAGATCGACGTCATCATGCCGACGTGGATCGCGCCCCGCACGGTGGTGCCGAAATCCAGCATCTCCTGGCGCGCCGCGCGCAGGTCGCGCATCAACCCGAGGCACAGCCGATAGAAATGCTGGCCCGCGCGGGTGGGCTGCAAGCCCTGCGCCGAGCGCTCGAACAACTGGATGGAAAGCTCCTGCTCCAACTGCTTGAGCTGGGTTGATAGAGCCGGCTGGACGATGTTCTCGCGCTCCGCCGCGCGGTTCACGCTGCCCTCCTCAAAGAGCGCAATGAAGTAGCGGATCTTGCGCACGTCCAGGCTCATTTCGACAACGCTCCGTCCAACCGAGCCTTTGCTGCCTCGCAGACCCCATATCCACGATGCCGGCACTCGAATCGTGCCGACTTATAGGATTTCCCGATAGCCCGCATTGTGATCGCTTTCGGGGCGGATGCTCAATCTGAACGGGCTAGCCGATCGCGCGCTTGCAGCCACGGCGGATCAGACAATCATCGCACCAGCCGAGCGCTTGACTAAACGGCTCATCCGCGAGCTTGCCGCAGGGGCGCAGCACGGGCGTCACCCCTGATCCTCAACCTCCCAGGTATTGGGTCGTGCTTACCGCAGAACTCATCACCGCGGCAGGCAAACTGTCCCACCTCCGCCCTGCCGACGCACTCGCCAGCTGAACCGCGCCGGGTTGGCCCGAGGCTCGAAGCCTTGAGAGGCTGGCTCCGACGTGACCGACCGGCTCTTCGAGCTGCTGCTGTTTGCCCCGACAGGCGGCAAGCCCAGTATTGAGTGTAGGCTTCGGTCGTTTGTTCGAGCAGGCGCGGCTCGAATTCGGACAAGCCATCGAGAACAGGGCGGCACATGGCTGCCAGGACTACCCAGCCCGTCCAAACCATTCGTCACGCGCGAGAAGGACCGAATAGTCATCCCAGACGTTCGCTTGGTCGAACGCATGCAGGTTCAGCGGACCGCGCTCGAGTGCGAGAGCTTTGACATCTGCAATCAGGGCGTCCTTGCGAGCCTCCGCGAGATCGGCGGGCAGACCGCCGCGGTGGGCGTTCAGCGCGTCTGCCGCCGACCATGTCGTGTTGTCCTCCGGCACCTCGTCGTCGGGCATGACAACGGTTGTCGCAAACCGCTTGCGCCGGCTCATGCGTCAATGGACTGGGAAGCAACCGTTGGAATTGCTGAAGCGCGGCATCATCAAACCACGACGTGCCGTCCTGACCGCCAAGGAACCGGTCGAAGACCGCCAATCCATGCGTTGTGAGGTCGGCGCCGATCGCCAGGGCGTTGTGGAGCTTGTCAGCGGCGGAGACGAGCAGCACGTCAGGATCGGCACTGGCGAGATGAGCGATGTAGGTGTAGCGAACCGCAATCAGCTGTGCACGGGATCGCAATCATCGGCGTGTGCCCACGCTGATGGTGCACTGGCGCGTGCCAGGAATTGACCGTTTCATGCGCGCCACCCTGCTGAGCGCCATTGTCACGTCGGTCGGGTCCGGAAACACGCACAAACTCACCCACTGTCCTCAGTCCGATAAACCCGGGTTCGTTGCAGCGCTTCGTTGAGGCTTGATGGTGTCACCCCATGAGTGGAAAGAACCGCTCCTCGGCAATCGCACCGTCCCTGACACTGTATAGCGCCACCTCGCGCATGACCTGACGCTTCCCGTCCCAGCCTGTGCAGTCCAGCTCGAACACCGTCGAGAACTGGTCGCCGTTGATGAACGGACCTTGGCACGTCATGCCGTGCATCGTCGTACCCTCGCTCCATATGCGCTGCTTCTGCAGCACTGCCTCCCGGCCGCGCGCAATTTGGTGCTCGCCAGGGAACGCCTCGACGCTCACCACGTCGTCGGACCAGAACTGCTGCGCTTCCTGCAATTTCCCCTCGGCGCACAGCCGGGTGAAGGCGTGGGCGATCTCGTGTGTCGTCATGTCCATGCTCCCGGTGATGCAGTGGTGGACCGTCCCGGCCACAGGTTGTAAGATATGCCATGGAGAATCTTGATCGTCAAGATAGTGCATCCCCGATGCATTTGCAGGACGTCATGGCCGCAAGCCGCCGCGTCCACGCTGCAATCGACAGCATCGACGCGCTCATCTCCCAGCACCTGGGTGTCCAGCGCAGCGACCTGCGCTGCCTCAACCTCCTGGAACACGGGCCGGTGACGGCCGGCGAGATCGCCGCGCGCATCGGCCTCACGAGTGGGTCTGTAACCGCACTCGTTGATCGCCTGGAGCGCGCCGGGTTCGTGGAGCGGCGGAGGTCGTCGACCGACCGCCGGTCCGTGGAGGTGGCCATACCTGATGCTGCGTTTGGCCGGATCGCCCCGCTTTACCGCCAGGTCGGCCAGGCCGTCATGGGGCAATTCAGCAGCATGGAAGCGGACGCCCTGGCGCAAGCCGGCGAGACGTTGGCGGCCTTCGCCGGTGCGCTCGAGGCAGCCGCCGCAGGACTGGCACCCGGTCCGCGTCCGGAAGGCGATGCGCCATGACGCCCTACCCCCACGAGTTCGACGCGCAGGTCGTTCACCATGATGTGGGCACCTATCGCTATACGGTAGTCTTCCTGCCGCCCGAGATCGCGACCGCACTGCCGCTTCAGCAGCACCCCAGGCTGCGGGCCAGCGGCGAAGTGGGTGAGGTCCCATTCACGGGCGCGTGGCAGCCGGTGCGGGGACGCTGGTATCTCATGCTGTCCAAGGAGCTTTTGCGGGATGCCGATGCCGCCATAGGCGCTTGCGTGCGCGTGCGGTTCCGCGTGGAGCACCAGGCGGCGGTCGAGGTGCCGGACCAACTTGCGCGTGCGCTGGCAGCGGACGGGATGGCGAACCTCGCCTGGTCCCAGCTTTCGGCGGGCAAGAAGCGCGGCCTTGCCTACCGTGTGCTGTCAGCCAAGACGAAGAGCACGGTTCAGCGCCGACTGTTGGAGGTGATGGCCCGGCTCAGGGGCGCGTGAAGACCGTCCAACTCCCCCGGCTTCTCTGCGGCCCAACTGCAGGCTCGCTTCCGCTGCTACCGGAACCCCTTCTCCGGATGCACAGTTCGATGGGTCGATCCCTTTCGCCCAACCTGCCCACCGCCAGTGGCGCACGCCGTATGGCAGTCGCCTCTGCTCAGCGATGTTCCCACCGGAGCCTTAATCATCCCGGCAGACGCGTGTCGGCGGACCCGACACAGCCGGCCCGACCCATGAGTGCGGGGGAAGATCTCAAGAGGTTCTCGGAGGGTCGACGCACTGATCGATAATACCTCACAAAATACAAATCATTCTTTAGGGGCTTTGAGCTAGGACGACTCATCAGCTGCTGAGGGTTTAACGATGCCTGCCGCCGAACTACCGGCTGGAGACCCTGAGCGCGTCGAAGCCCTACGTTCCTATGACGTTCTCGACACGATCGCCGAGGAAGCCTTCGACGGCATTGTCGCCTTGGCTGCCCGCGTCACCTGCAGCCCAATCGCGCTCGTGTCGCTCGTCGACACCGACCGGCAGTGGTCCAAGGCGCATTATGGGCTAGATGCGCACGAGACCCCCCGTAGCATGGCCTTTTGCGCTCATGCCATTCTGGACCCCGCACGGCCACTTTTGGTCGCCGACGCCACTCGCGACCCGCGCTTCGCCGACAACCCGCTGGTAACCGGAGTGCTGGGCCTGCGCTCCTACCTCGGCATACCGCTCGTTAACCCCGAAGGACATGCGCTCGGCACCTTGTGCATAATCGGTCATCATCCACGCGAATACGACGACAACACAGTCGACACCCTGCAAATCCTTGCCCGTACTGTCCTTTCGACGTTGGAGTTACGACGGGCGTTGCACCGGGTCGAGCAGGCTTCGCTGACCGACTCCCTGACCGGGCTGGCCAACCGCAAGGCCATCGAGCTGCGGCTCGCGGAAATCGTGCGGACTGGGATGCCGGTGGCCGTGGTCGCCGTTGACCTGGACCACCTGAAGGAAGCGAACGACGCTGAAGGTCATGCCGCCGGGGACTCCCTGCTTCGTAGCTCCGGGGAGCGCTTGCGCCGGTGCATGCGGCCCGGCGATACCGTAGGCCGCGTCGGAGGCGACGAGTTCGTGGCGTTACTGCCCGGAGTCGGCGACAAGAAGACCGCCGCGAATCTTGCTAACCGCATCGCAAGCGCGCTCGCGGGCCCCGTGGCCTATGAGGGCAAGCGGCTTCGCATGAGCGCGACGCTCGGCGTTGCCGTGGCTCCCCTCGACGCCCAAGCGCCAGAGCACCTTCTGCGCGTAGCCGACGAAGCACTGATCGTCGCCAAGCGGCAGAGCCGGGGCAGCGTGGGTTGGGCCAGCCCAGACCTGGCCCGCCACCTGGTGCAAGCCGCCAGCATCCTGCGGTCGTTCGACGGTCCCGACCTCGAGGGCGCCGTGCCAGGCCTTGACGTCCATTACCAGCCCATCGTCAGCCTCGGAAAAGCCGAGCACCCGCTTGTTGCAGTGGAGGCGCTCGCGCGATGGAACCATCCGGATACCGGTGCTGTCGCACCTGAGAAGCTTCTATCCGTCATCGGACCCGGGCGCACAGGCCGGCTTGGCATCGCGGTGTGGCGCCAGGCGCTCGCGGCAGCGGCTGCTCTGCGCGCTGACGGCGTGTTGCAAGCCAGGATTGCCTTGAACCTCTCCTCGAGCGAGGTCGTCCGCCCTGACCTTGCAACGCTTATCGCCGATGAACTCGCCCGCGCCGGCCTTTCCTTCGAAGCGGTAGAGTTCGAGATCACCGAGGAAGTGCTGTTGGACCGGGTCAGCACCCGCACGCTGGACCAGCTTGCGTCGCTTCGTGGCCGGGGTGCACGCCTTGTTCTCGACGACTTCGGCACCGGAAACTCTGGCCTCGCGCAACTGCTGCGCTTGCCGTTGGACGGCTTGAAACTGGACAAGCGCTTCATTCAACGCCTTGGCGCAGACACCCGCGCCGAAGAGATCGTACGGGCGACCGTGTCCTTGGCGCGCGGGCTTGGCATATCGGTTGTGGCCGAGGGCGTGGAGACCGAGCGGCAAGCGGCAATGGCCAGCGCTCTGGGATGCGACGCGGTGCAAGGCTTTCTGTTTGCACGGCCCACCGACCAGGCCGGCCTACGCGCCTGGCTCATGGCTCGCGCACACGACAACAAACGCGTGATTTACATGGGCCGTCACCGGGCGGCAGCGCCGTAGCGCCTGCGTGTGCGAGGTCGGCGGTAAACTGACCTGGGCCGACAAGCTGAACAACGGTTCGATCGTTGGTCGGTGTGTCTCTTTTTGGGACGGTTCCGTTGAAGGGATCGGCACGCACGCGTAGTGCGTCAATCAGCACCGAAGGTTCGTGTCCCCTGCCGTAGCGAGCGCGTTGGACCGCCCATTCCTCCTGCTGCTCCAGCAGGAGCGCCCCGATGAGCCTGGTGACGGCCATTTCATTGGGGAAGATGCCGACGACGTCAGCACGCCACCTGATCTCGTGGTGGAGCCGTTCGATTGCATTGGTCGACTGAATCTTGGTCCGGTGCTGCGCTGGAAACCCCCTGGAGGCCAGCACGTCGGTTTCAGCGTCGTCCATCCGTGCCGCCCGCTTTGCTAAAGGTGCGCATGCTGGTGCCCGATCTCGTGGCGGAGTTTGTGCGGGTCTTTGACGAGGAGACGGTTGCCTCCCAGAAACACCCGGTGAGCGCTGCGGGCCAGCTGAACGTCCAACTGGCCGATGTCGAGCGCCGATTGGACAACGTGCTCAAAGCCGTTGAGGACGGAGTCTGGAACCCGACCATCAAAGTCCGGATTACTGAGTTGGAGACGCGCAGGGCCGCACTTGAGGCGGCAACGGGCCAGGCCGATACCGACCCTGCCGTGATCCGGCTTCGTCCGAATGCCGCGAACATCTACCGGCGGCAGGTCGAAGAGCTCGGGATCGCACTGGCCGGTCCCGACATCGGCGCGGAGGCCGGCGAAGCCTTCCAGAGCCTGATCGAGCATGTCGTGCTGACCCCGGCTGCGCCAGCGCCCGACGGCCTTGCGGTCGACCTGCATGGCGATCTGGCGGCGATGCTGAGCGTGGCGGCCAACGGCCACAACGCCGGCCGGCCGCTTCGGGCTGCCGGCGTTGTTGGCGCGCGATTGACGCAATCATCGTGGGTTGCGGGGACAGGATTTGAACCTGTGACCTTCAGGTTATGAGCCTGACGAGCTACCGGGCTGCGCCACCCCGCGTTGTGTTTTGTGTGTGTTGTATTTTGCGTTTGGTGTGTTTGGTTTGTGTATATTTGGGTTCAGAAGACCTGGCGGCGACCGACTTTCCCGCACCTTGGGGTGCAGTATCATGGGCGCTGGTGGTTTTCACGTCCGAGTTCGGGATGGGATCGGGTGTAGTCCCTCCGCCATGGCCACCAGGTCGTCTGAGCCCCCCTCGGCTTGTGCTGCGTGCGGTTTGCGCATGCGGCGTTTGCGAGGGCGTGCGGTTCTGGTGCGGCGATGTGACGATGCGCTTGGGTTGGCGTGCCAACGTTGGCGTATGTGTGTGGATGATTGCTGTGCATGGTGTTGCGGTTCGCGTTTCGAACTCGCGTGTGTTGATGAGCCTATTGGGCGATTAGGACCAGTTAGCTGAACGCCTTACGGCGCGTATACACCTGGCCTATCGACGTGATGGTCTATCACGGCCCTCGGGGAGACCTGGTTTTGAGGTAAGTTTCCCGCTTAGATGCTTTCAGCGGTTATCTTGTCCGCACATAGCTACCCGGCTGTGCCGCTGGCGCGACAACCGGTGCACCAGAGGTGCGTCCATCCCGGTCCTCTCGTACTAGGGACAGATCCTCTCAAGTCTCCTTCACCCACGGCAGATAGGGACCGAACTGTCTCACGACGTTCTAAACCCAGCTCACGTACCACTTTAATCGGCGAACAGCCGAACCCTTGGGACCTGCTCCAGCCCCAGGATGTGATGAGCCGACATCGA
>JACMKK010000107.1 GCA_014380115.1 Luteimonas sp.
CAGGTGTTCGGTTTCGGCCTCGCCGCCGCGGCCGTCGCCGGCTTGCTGCGGCTGCCGTGGCTCGACATCGCCACCGCCGGCTGCACCGGATTGCTGATCGGCCTGCTCGACCTGGCATCGCGCAACCGGCCGCGGCTGAAGGAGGCCGGCGATGCGATCGCGGCGATGCTCGCGGGCTTCGTCGCCATCGCCGTGGCGACGTTCGTCGCGCCGCTGAACCTCAACACCGTGATCATCGCGTCATTGATCGTGCTGCTGCCCGGCATGGGCCTGACCAATGCCATGAACGAACTCACCAGCCAGCACCTGGTATCCGGCACTGCGCGCTTCGCCGGCGCTGTGACCACGATCCTCAAGCTCTCGGTCGGCACGATGATCGCGCTGACGCTGGCGCAACTGGTCGGACTCGATCCGCAGGTACAGGGCTCGCGGCCGCAGCCGTATTGGGTGGAAGGGACGGCGCTGCTGCTCGCTGCCTATGCATTCGCCGTGCTGTTCCGTGCGAACCGCCGCGATTATCCGGTGGTGATGCTGGCGGCGATGGCGGGATACCTGATTTCGCGGCTGGCCGGCAATGCCTGGGGCAGCCCGGTCGGGATCTTCCTGTCGGCGCTGGCGCTGACCGCGGGCGGCAACGCCTATGCACGCTGGGTCAACCGTCCCGGCGCGATCGTGCGCGTGCCCGGCATCATCATGCTGGTGCCCGGTAGTGCCAGCCTGCGGGGTGTCATGACCTTGTTGCAGCAGCAGGACGTCGCAGCCGGTCAGGACGCGGTGCTGGGGGTGATCAATATTCTATTGGCGCTGATCGCGGGACTGCTGTTCGGCAATCTGCTGATGCCGACGCGGCGGAACCTCTGAACCTCGAGCGGATGTCAAAAAAAGTTGCGGCAGCGATCAATCGGTGTCGTCCCGAGCGCAGCGAGGGATCTTTCATTGGTTGTGATCGCCGAGCCAAAGCAGATCCCTCGCTGCGCTCGGGATGACAATAAAAAAACCGGCTCGCGCCGGTTTTTTTATTGTCACTTCTTGATCAGGAAATCCTCGGCCTTCTTGCCTTTCTTGGTCAACGCCGCCAGCCAGCGCGGCTGCTTGCCGCGACCGCTCCAGGTTTCCTTGGCATTGGCCGGGTTGCGATATTTCGCCGGCACCTTGCCGAGCTTGCGGCCCTTGTTCGGCGAAACCCGCTTCTTGGCTGGACCCGTGGCCTTGGCCTTGGCCGCGCCGCCGAACAGCTCGGCGATCGAATAACCCTCCGCCTTCGCCAGCGCCGTGAGTTTGCTGCGCACCGTGGCGACGGGCTTGCGCTTGGTCAGCGTGGTTTTGCGCTTCTTGGCCTGGTTGATCAGGGCATCGAGCTCCCTGCTCGACAGGGCGTTCAAATCGATCGTCATTCAGTGCTCCGGATGGGGGGAATCGGGATCGCCATCCTTGGCCTGCGAGCCATGATAAGGGCCAAACATGTGTCACGACAAAATCCGCGGCGTTGGCGAACAGATATCGAAGTTGATTCTCAGGCCGCGCGCAGGCGTTCCAGCAGTGCGGCGCGATCGAGATTTTCGGAATCCGCCGCGTTGCGCGCGCGATACTCGAAAGTACCCGCCGCGAGTCCGCGTTCGGAGACCACGACGCGATGCGGAATCCCGATCAACTCGATGTCGGCGAACATCGCGCCCGCGCGCAGGCCGCGATCGTCGAGCACGCTATCGATGCCGGCGCCGTTCAGTTCGAGGTAAAGCGCCGACGCGGCCGCGGCCACGGCCGCATCGTTTTTCGGGTTGATCATGCACACCGCCACGCGCCACGGCGCCATCGGCTCGGGCCACAGGATGCCGGCGTCGTCGTGGTTCTGCTCGATCGCCGCGGCGACGATGCGCGACACGCCGATCCCGTAGCAACCCATCGCCGGCGCGACCGCCTTGCCGGTTTCGTCGAGCACGCTGCAGTCCATCGCCTCGGCGTAGCGGCGGCCGAGCTGGAACACGTGCCCGACCTCGATGCCGCGCACGATGGCGAGCTTGCCCTTGCCGTCGGGGGCGTCGTCGCCGGCGACGATGTTGCGAATGTCGACCACGATGTCGGGTTCCGGCAAATCGCGACCCCAGTTGACGCCGGTGATGTGGAAGCCGTTCTGGTTGGCGCCGACGACGAAATCCGCGAGCGCCGCGACTTCGCGATCGGCCACGATCCGGATCGTTTTGCGGGCGCCGATCGGGCCGAGGAAACCGGGCTCGCTGCCCAGGGATTCGAGGATTTCCGCTTCACTGGCCATGCGGTAGCCGGCCAGCCCGGGGACCTTCGCGAGCTTGATCTCGTTGACCGCATGGTCGCCGCGCACCAGCGCCAGCACGAAACCGGCCTCGGTCATGATCGCGATCGATTTCGCGGTACGCGCGAGCGGAATGCCGAGCAACCCGGCGACGTCCTCGCAGGTCTTCTGCGTCGGTGTTTCGACCTTGCGCATCGTTTCCGCCGCCGCCGGACGCGGGCCGGGCTCGGCGGCGCGGGCCAACTCGACGTTGGCGGCGTAGTCGGATCCATCGGAAAACGCGATCGCATCCTCGCCCGAATCTGCCAGCACGTGGAATTCCTGCGAGTCCTCGCCGCCGATCGCGCCGGAATCGGCCTGCACGGCGCGGAACTTCAAGCCCAGGCGCGTGAAGATGCGCGAGTAGGTCGCGAGCATGTTCTCGTATTCGCGCAGCAGGTCGTCGTCGCTGATGTGGAAGGAATACGCATCCTTCATCAGGAACTCGCGTGCACGCATGATGCCGAAACGCGGACGGATCTCGTCGCGGAACTTGGTCTGGATCTGGTAGAAGTTGACCGGCAACTGCTTGTAGCTGGCCAGTTCGTTGCGCGCGAAGTCGGTGATGACTTCCTCGGCGGTCGGGCCGTAGCAGTACTCGGCCTCCTTGCGATCCTTGATCTTGAGCAGCTGCCCGCCGAACTTCTGCCAGCGTCCGGTTTCTTCCCACAGCTCGCGCGGCTGGATGGTCGGCATCAGCATCTCGACCGCGCCGGCGGCGTCCATTTCCTCGCGGATCACGGCCTCGACCCTGCGCAGCACGCGCAGGCCCAGCGGCGACCACGTGTAGAGCCCGGCGGCGAGCTTGCGGATCATGCCGGCCTTGAGCATCAGCTTGTGGCTGATGAGCTCGGCGTCGGCGGGCGTTTCCTTGCTGGTGCGGAGATGGTACTGCGACAGGCGCATCGGCGAACGGCTACAAATCGGGCGGGGCGTTCATTGTGCCATGCAGCATGGTCGCTCCCTCCCCGGCAGCAGGGGAGGGCTGGGGAGGCGTGCCTTTTGGAGCACGCGAGTGCAGATCAAAAGCCAACCCTTCCCAGCCCGCCGGCCAGCAGCAGCTTGCTGGCGCTCAGCGAAGCGCGAGTCAATGGCTCGCAAGCGCTTCGCTTCGCCCCCTGCCTTCGCGGGGGGAGGAGCAGAGCCTACTGCCGCGATCCATCCACCTCGATGCCATCGAGCGGCTGCACGTCGACGCGCTCGTACTTGCGTCCCTTGGGTGGCTTGTCGGTGATCTGCAGCGCGCCGCTGGCGTCGCGCCAGCGATACAGCACCGGGCGGGCATCCTCGGCATTGGCGGCGGCCGCTTGTTCGGCGCGCTCGCGTTTCTCGCGCTGCGCTTCGGGCGGCTCGCGCGACAGCCACCAGGCCAGCGCGATGCCGCCGACCAAGCCGAGCAGCAAGGCCCAGCCCAGCCTCATGGCTCAGGGTTTGGCCGCGGGTGCGGTGCCGATGCAGGCCGCCTTCACCGTGGCCTGCGCCAGCTCCATCTGGTTGGCGCGATCGGCATCGTTCAGGGTCTTGTCGGGCTTGCCGTCGCCGTCGGTATCCTGCTGCACGGCGCCCTGGTTCTTCAGCGCCTCGATGTTCTTGCGTGCGTTGGTGCACTGTGCGGTTTCGACGGTCGCCACGGCGGCGACCTGCTGGCTCGCCTGCGCCTGTCCGCCGCTGCTGATCTCGCGCTGCTGGTAGTTGGTGCCAGTCGGCGGCGGCGTCTCCGAATAGTGGGTCACGCCCTTGGCGTCCTTCCACTGGTAGACCTCACCGGCAGCAGCGGGGGTGAAGGCCGCGGAGGCCGATGCCAGGACGATGGCGAGGCCGAACGGGGCAATCAGGGAACGTTGCATGTGACACTCCTGCCGCCGCGGGATGCGGGTCGCGATTGCAGCACCGCGCCGGCGCAGGCGCAAGTCGCGCGATGGCGAAGCGTGACGCGCCTCGTGGGCCAGCCCATGCCTTGGGCCGTCTGGGCCGCCGAACGGGCAGGCGATACACTCGCAGCATGAACGAGCCCGACCTGCCGCGCCCGCGCGGACGCGGTATCTACCTGCTGCCGAACCTGTTCAC
>JACMKK010000108.1 GCA_014380115.1 Luteimonas sp.
CCGAATCGCAAACCGCTGCCTGCAGCGGGGACGACGGCCCAAGTCACGCCAGCCGCCCCGCTGACATCGCTGCGGCGCGAAGAAAACTGATGGCTTCTGTCTTCATTGCTCTTCCAACGGCTGTGCCTCCTCGGTCGTCGCCTGCTCCGAATCGACGACGCGATAGAAGGTCTCGCCGGGTTTGATCATGCCAAGCTCGCTGCGCGCGCGTTCCTCCACGGCCGCTTCGCCCGACTTCAGGTCCACCACTTCGGCGGCCAGCGTGTCGTTGCGCTGCTTGAGCCCGGCATTGGCGTGCGCCTGCTCGCGCACCTGCTGCTGCAGCGCCTCGACCTCGCGCGCGCCGCCATTGCCGAACCACAGCCGGTATTGCAGCCACGCCAGCAGCGCGATCAGTACCAGCACGATGATCCGCAGGGCGCGCATCGAAGGCCGTGGCCCCGTCAGCGCTTCAGCGATACGAAGGCATCGCGACCGGCGTACTTCGCGGCCTTGCCCAAGGCTTCCTCGATGCGCAGGAGCTGGTTGTACTTGGCGACGCGGTCGCTGCGGCACAGCGAACCGGTCTTGATCTGGGTCGCGGTGGTCGCGACCGCGATGTCGGCGATGGTCGTGTCCTCGGTCTCGCCGGAACGATGCGAGACGATCGCGGCGTAACCGGCGTGGTCGGCCATCGCGATGGCCTCGAGTGTTTCGGTCAGCGTGCCGATCTGGTTGACCTTGATCAGGATCGCGTTGGCCGTGCCCGACTCGATGCCCTGCTTGAAGATGCGCGGGTTGGTGACGAACAGGTCGTCGCCGACCAGCTGCACCTTGTCGCCGACGCGGTCGGTCAACAGCTTCCAGCCGGCCCAGTCGTTCTCGGCCATGCCGTCCTCGATGGTGACGATCGGGTATTCGCGGCACCAGCCGGCGAGGAAGTCGGTGAACTGTTCCGAAGTCAGGCGCTTGCCTTCGCCGACCAGGTGATATTTGCCATTATCGAAAAATTCGGTGGAAGCGACGTCGAGACCAAGCAGCACGTCCTCGCCAGCCGCATAACCGGCCTTGCCGATCGCCTCGAGAATCGTATCGAGCGCCTCGGAATTGCTGCGCAGGTCCGGCGCGAAGCCGCCTTCGTCGCCGACCGCCGTGCTCAGGCCGCGACCCTTCAGCACCGATTTCAGCGCGTGGAAGATCTCTGCGCCGGCGCGCAGCGATTCGGCGAACGTGTCGAAGCCGACCGGCAACACCATGAATTCCTGCAGGTCGACATTGTTGTCGGCATGCGCGCCGCCGTTGATGATGTTCATCATCGGCACCGGCAGGACGGGTGCGCGATCGCCCGCCAGCAGCTGCCACAACGGCAGCTTTTTCGATGCCGCGACTGCGTGCGCATTGGCCAGGGAAACGCCAAGCAGCGCGTTGGCGCCGAGGCGCCCCTTGTTCTCGGTGCCGTCGAGGTCGATCAGGCGTTTGTCGAGCGCGACCTGGTCGCCGGAGAAGCCATGCAAGGCCTGCGCGATCGCGCCATTGACGTTGGCGACCGCCTTGAGCACGCCCTTGCCGCCGTAGCGCGTCTTGTCGCCGTCGCGCAGCTCGACCGCTTCCTTCGAACCGGTCGACGCGCCCGAGGGCACCATCGCGCGACCGAAACTGCCGTCGCTGAGGGTGACTTCGGTTTCGAGGGTGGGGTTGCCGCGGCTGTCGAGGATTTCGCGGGCGTGGATCCTGGCTATTTTCGTCATCGTTCCGGCTGCAGCTTCAGAGTTGGGATTCGAGAAAACTATTCCGCTTCGTTACCTGGTCCAACGCCAGCAGCGTTTCCAGCAGCGCGCGCATCTTCGGCAGAGGCCAGGCGTTGGGGCCATCGCTCAGGGCTTCTTCCGGCTTCGGATGCGTTTCCATGAAGAGTCCCGAGATACCGACCGCAGCCGCCGCGCGCGCCAGCACGGGAATGAATTCGCGCTGGCCGCCGCTGCTGCCGCCCTGCCCGCCCGGCAGCTGCACCGAGTGCGTGGCGTCGAACACTACCGGACAGCCGGTCTCGCGCATCACCGACAGCGAGCGCATGTCGCTGACCAGGTTGTTGTAGCCGAAGCTGGCGCCGCGCTCGCAGACCATGATGTCCTGGTTGCCGGTCGCCTTGGCCTTGTCGACCACGGGCTTCATTTCCCAGGGCGACAGGAACTGGCCCTTCTTGATGTTGACCGGCTTGCCGGCGGCGCAGACCTTGGTGATGAAGTCGGTCTGGCGCACGAGAAAAGCCGGCGTCTGCAGCACGTCGACGACCGAGGCGACCTCGTCCATCGGCGTGTATTCGTGCACGTCGGTCAGCACCGGTACGCCGATCTGCTTCTTCACTGCGGCCAGCACTTTCAGGCCTTCCTCCATGCCGGGACCGCGGAAGCTGGTGCCAGAGGTGCGGTTGGCCTTGTCGAAGCTCGACTTGAAGATGAAGTGGATGCCCAGTTCGGAGGTGATTTCCTTGAGCTTGCCGGCGACGTCGAGCTGCAGCTGCATCGACTCGATCACGCAGGGGCCGGCGATCAGGAAGAACGGCTGATCGAGGCCGACTTCGAATCCGCAGAGTTTCATCGCACGAGTTCCTTTCCTGATGTCGTCCCGAGCGCAGCGAGGGACCTGCTTCGCGCTTCATCCACGGCACAGCAGATCCCTCGCTGCGCTCGGGATGACAAATTCGTAGGGAGCAACAAACCCGGCGCGATCACGCGCTGGCCTCTTTCAACAGGCGCCCACCGGCCTGGCCGGCATTGACCTTGTATTCGCGCGCGGCGCGGATGAAACCGACGAACAGCGGATGCCCGCCACGCGGCGTCGACAGGAATTCCGGGTGCGCCTGGCAGGCCAGGAACCAGGGGTGGTCGGGCAGCTCGACCATCTCCACCAGCAGGTCGTCCATCGACTTGGCGCTGATGACCAGGCCGGCGTCCTCGAGCTGGGTGCGGTAGCGGTTGTTGAATTCGTAGCGATGGCGATGGCGCTCGGCGACGACGTCCTTGCCGTAGACCTCGCGCGCCTTCGTGCCCGGTTTGATGCGCGCTTCCTGCAGGCCCAGGCGCATGGTGCCGCCGAGCTCGCTGTCTTCGGCACGACGCTCGATCTCGCCGGTCTGCGTGCGCCATTCGGTGATCAGTCCGATCACCGGATAAGGCGTCTTGCGGTCGTTCTCGGTGCTGTTGGCGCCTTCGAGGCCGGCCAGGTTGCGGGCGACATCGACCACCGCCGCCTGCATGCCGTAGCAGATGCCGAAGTAAGGCACCTTCGCCTCGCGCGCGTATTGCGCGGTCAGCACCTTGCCCTCGAAGCCGCGATCGCCGAAGCCGCCCGGCACGAGGATGCCGTCGACGCCCGCGAGCGCAACGGCCGCGCCCTCGCGCTCGACGTCCTGCGATTCCAGCCACTTCAGGTTGACGCGCGTGCGCTGGCGGATGCCGCCGTGCTTCAGTGCCTCGCCGACCGACTTGTAGGCATCCTTGTGGTCGATGTACTTGCCGACCACCGCGATCGTGACCTCGTCGATCGGATGCTCGGAGGCATCGACCACGGCTTCCCACTCCGACAGATCGGCATCGGCCGTGACCTGGCCGTCCAGGCGCAGGCGGTCGACGACGATGCGGTCCAGCCCCTGCGCGTGCAGGAACATCGGGATCTTGTAGATGTTGTCGAGATCGATCGCGGAGATCACCGCGTGTTCGGGCACGTTGGTGAACAGCGCGATCTTGCGGCGCTCGCTCTCGGGCAGCGGCTGTTCGCTGCGGCACAGCAGGACGTCGGGCTGGATGCCGATCGAACGCAGTTCCTTGACCGAGTGCTGGGTCGGCTTGGTCTTGAGCTCGCCGGCCGCGGCGATGTACGGCACCAGCGTGAGGTGCATGAACAGCGCCTTGTCCGGGCCGCGCTCGGTGCGGATCTGGCGGATGGCCTCGAGGAACGGCAGCGACTCGATGTCGCCGACGGTACCGCCGATCTCGACCAGCGCCACGTCGAAGCCAGTCGTGGCCGCGTCGATGCAGCGCCTGATCTCGTCGGTGATGTGCGGAATCACCTGCACGGTCGCGCCCAGGTAATCGCCGCGGCGCTCCTTGCGGATCACGTTCTCGTAGATCTTGCCGGTGGTGATCGAATGCTTGCCGCTGAGGCGGGTGTTGACGAAGCGCTCGTAATGGCCGAGGTCGAGGTCGGTCTCGGCGCCGTCGTCGGTGACGTAGACCTCGCCGTGCTGGAACGGGCTCATCGTGCCCGGATCGACGTTGATGTAGGGATCGAGCTTCATCATCGTCACGCGCAGGCCGCGCGCTTCGAGGATGGCCGCCAGCGAGGCGGCCGCGATGCCCTTCCCAAGGGAAGAGACCACGCCGCCGGTGACGAAGACGAGGGGAGTGACGGAACCGGGGGGTGTCATGGCATCAGCGGGTAGCTGGAAAGCCACATTCTAGCGATTCGGTGCCTGCGCCGCGAATCCGCCCCCGCAAAGCGCGTCGCGGCGGGCCGGAGCCTTGCGTCGCGAAGCCTGTCATCGACGCGATGGCGCCGGAATGCGCATCCAATCCACATGAAAACGCCCCGGAGGACCGGGGCGTCATCACCACATCCAGGGACAGCCGCGGGCGATCAGCCCGGTGTCTTGCCGCCTTCTTCCTCTTCCTCTTCCTCTGGCTCGGCAGCGGCGTCGGCCTTGTCAGCCTTCTTGTCGGCCTTCGCTGCGTCCTGCTCGGCATTCGCTGCCGCGGCTTCGGCAGTCTTGGCGTTCGCTTCGGCCGCCTGCGCCGACTGTTCGGCCTGCTCGGCGGCCTTGGCGGCGTCTTCGGCCTTCTGCTCGTCGGATTGACCCGCGGCGAACGCGGTCGGTGCGGCGAAGGCGGCGGCAATCAAGGCGGCGAGCACTAAGTTGCGCTGGTTCATCAGGTGGTTCTCCCAATAGAGATCGAATGTCATTCGAAGGGCCGCTCCCCAAAGCGACTGGGGCGACCCTAGCCCCTGCAGCCCGGCTCGCGACTGAACAACGGAGCTTTAACATGACGCGGAAGCTAAGCTAGACGCGGCAACGCATCGCCGCGACTCGCATCCAACACGCGCACGAGCTGCGCATCCCGATCGGCAACACCAGCAGGAACGCATGAGCACACGCTACAACGCGGCAGACATCGAGGTCCTCTCCGGCCTGGACCCGGTCAAGCGCCGGCCGGGCATGTACACCGACACCACGCGCCCGAACCACCTGGCGCAGGAAGTGGTCGACAACTCGGTCGACGAGGCGCTGGCAGGGCATGCGCGCGAGATCGAGGTCGTGCTGCACGCCGACGGCAGCTGCGAGGTCTCCGACGACGGCCGCGGCATGCCGGTGGATATCCATCCGGACGAAAAAATCCCCGGCATCGAGCTGATCCTCACGCGCCTGCATGCCGGCGGCAAGTTCAGCAACAAGAACTACACCTTCAGCGGCGGCCTGCATGGCGTCGGCGTCAGCGTCGTCAATGCGCTGTCGACGCGGGTCGACGTCTTCATCAAGCGCGACGGCAACGAGTACCGGATGTCGTTCAAGGACGGCGACCGCGCATCGAAGCTGGAAATCGTCGGCAGCGTCGGCAGGAAGAACACCGGCACGCGCCTGCGCTTCTGGCCGGATCCGAAATACTTCGACACGCCGAAGTTCAACCTGCGCGCGTTGCGGCATCTGTTGCGGGCGAAAGCCGTGTTATGCCCCGGCCTCACGGTGCGTCTGCTGGATGCCGCCAGCGGCGAGAAGAACGAGTGGCATTACGAGGACGGGCTTCGCGACTACCTCAAGGGCGAGTTGCTCGATCGCGAGTTGCTGCCGCCGGATCTTTTCGTGGGCCAGTTGAACAAGGATACCGAGATCGCGGAGTGGGCCGTGGCCTGGGTTCCGGACGGGGAATTGGTGCAGGAAAGCTACGTCAACCTGATCCCGACCTCGCAGCACGGCACCCACGTCAACGGCCTGCGTACCGGCTTCACCGACGCCCTGAGGGAATTCTGCGACTTCCGCAACCTGCTGCCGCGCGGCATCAAGCTGGCGCCGGAAGACGTGTGGGACCGTGTCGCCTTCGTGCTCAGTATCAAGATGACCGATCCGCAATTCAGCGGCCAGACCAAGGAGCGCCTGAGTTCGCGCCAGGCCGCGGGCTTCGTCGAGAGCGCCGCGCACGATGCGTTCTCGCTGTGGCTCAACCAGCACACCGAGATCGGCGAGCGCATCGCGCAGCTCGCGATCGAGCGCGCCAGCGTGCGCCTGAAGACCGAAAAGCAGATCGTGCGCAAGAAGGTCACGCAGGGCCCTGCCCTGCCCGGCAAGCTCGCCGACTGCATCTCGCAGGACCTGTCGCGCACCGAGCTGTTCCTGGTCGAAGGCGACTCCGCCGGCGGTAGCGCCAAGCAGGCGCGCGACAAGGATTTCCAGGCGATCCTGCCGTTGCGCGGCAAGATCCTGAACACCTGGGAAGTCGCCTCTGGCGGCGTGCTCGCGTCGAACGAGGTGCACGACCTCGCCGTCGCCATCGGCTGCGATCCCGGCAAGGCCGACATCAGCGGCCTGCGCTACGGCAAGGTGGTGATCCTCGCCGACGCCGACTCCGACGGCCTGCACATCGCAACGCTGCTGACCGCGCTGTTCCTCAAGCATTTCCCGGCGCTGGTCGCCAACGGCAACATCTTCGTGGCCATGCCGCCGCTGTTCCGCGTCGACGTCGGCAAGCAGGTGTTCTACGCACTGGACGAGGAAGAAAAGCGATTGCTGCTGGAAAAGATCGAGCGCGAAAGAATGAGGGGCGCGGTCAACGTCACCCGCTTCAAGGGCCTCGGCGAGATGAACCCGCAACAGTTGCGCGAATCCACGATCCATCCCGACACGCGCCGGCTGGTGCAGCTGACCAACGAGGACGACAGCGGCACGCGTTCGCTGATGGACATGCTGCTGGCGAAGAAGCGCGCGGGCGACCGCAAGCGCTGGTTGGAGCTGAAGGGCGATCTGGCGACGCTGGAGGTCTAAGGCGGCAACTTCGCGCTTAACGAGACGTCGTTACCGTTGCCCCCTTTGAAAAAGGGGGCGGGCGACCGCGTGGCGGTCGACGGGGGATTTGCTTTTGATCTTGCTTCGAACAGTGCGAGAGCAAGAGCAAATCCCCCTCGATCCCCCTTTTTCAAAGGGGGAAGACAAGCTCAGGCCTACAATCGCGCCCATGAGCCGCGATGCCTTGCCGATCTGGCCACTGCCGCTGGCCGTGGCGCTGGTGCCCTTACTCGCTGCGCATCTCGCCTACGCGCTGTCGGTCGGCGCCGGTCTCGCGCCGGAGTGCATGCCCTACCTGGATGGCTGCGTCACGGTCAGCCGCGCAGCGCGACACGGTCTCGGCAATCATCTGTTCCGGCTGCTGATGCTGCCTTGCGCGCTGCTCCAGGCGCTGCACTGGTGCGCCGCGCGGCGCTGGTTGCGCTTGTCGCATCCCGATCCCGCGGCCGGTCGCAGCCTGCTTTTGCTTGGTGTCTTCGCCGGCACCGCACTGGCGGTGTACGTCGCCTTCCTCGGCACCGAGGGCGAGGTCTACGAATGGCTGCGCCGCTACGGCGCGCGTCTCTACTTCGCTTCGACGTATCTGGCGCAGCTGG
This sequence comes from Luteimonas sp., assembly GCA_014380115.1. GTDB lineage: Bacteria > Pseudomonadota > Gammaproteobacteria > Xanthomonadales > Xanthomonadaceae > Luteimonas. Next base: position 7,627 of record JACMKK010000108.1, read on the forward strand.
TCTTGCTGCGACGCTATCGGCAACTGCCGGCGAGTCAGCACGATGCGCTGTATCGATGGATGCTGGGCGTGAGTATCGCGATGCTGGTCGTGGGACTGGCGAACACGGCCGCCTCCTACCTGGTCGCGGACGAGGGACTCAAGGATCGCCTGGAGAACCTGCTCGAATGGCACCTCGGCCTGCTGATGACCGGCTGGTTCCTACTGCACGCGGCGCTGTGGCGGCGGTCCGGCTTCAGGTTCGCGTTCGCGCGCGACTGATGCGCCTGCGGTAGTCCGCCGATCGAGCATGTCATTCCGAACGCAGTGAGGAATCTGCTTCAAATCAGATCCTTCGCTACGCTCAGGATGACAAGCTTCATGTGACATGACATTAGACGAGCAAGGCTGCCTGCAGCAGCTGACGGATGACCGTCTGCGCCCGCGCCGCCTTGGCGTCGTCGTAGGCGAACGTGTCCTCGTCCATGTAGATGCGCTGGCTGATCTCGAGCTGCACCGCATCGATGCCGCCGCCCGGGTCGCCGTAGTGGCGGGTGATGTAGCCGCCTTTGAACCG